>JAEWYD010000326.1 GCA_023462275.1 Actinomycetes bacterium | reverse complement strand
GTCGTGCACCGACGCCGAGGTCAGCACGGCAACCGCGCGCACGCCGTGACCCGCGAGCCGGGCCAGCGCGTGCAGGGCGTCGCCGCCGTTGTTGCCCGGGCCGACGAGCCCGACGACGGTCGCGCCGGCGACCCGGCCGCCACGGCTGCGCAGCTCGCGGCGCACGGTCACGTCCAGGGCCGCCGCGGCGCGGTCCATCAGTCCGCCGGCGAACGCGCGCTCCAGCGCGAGCACCGGCTTCTCGGCGGCACGCACGTCGGCCGCGGGGAAAGCCTCGATCACGGGGACCATCCTGCCCTTGCGCGCCCGGCCCGCCGCGCACGCCGTGCGGACCGGCGGCGTCAGCGCTGCCGGCGCCGCCGCCGATACACCCGTGCACCCGTGTCGGGCGATCCCCTACCCTCGACATAACCCCGACGCGCAGCCGCGCCCTGGGGTCCTTGGCCGTTGTCCCCGCGGCGGCCTCTCTTGCGGCGAGGTGCGAGTGGACGTCAGCGACTGTAGCCGCGACCGGATCCTGGTCCTCGACGGCGCCTGGGGCACGATGCTCCAGCGGGCCGGCCTCACCGAGGACGACTTCCGGTTCGACGGCTGCGACGCGGACCGCAGCTACGCGGGGAACTTCGACCTCCTCCAGCTGACCCGGCCCGACGTCATCGCGGGCGTGCACGCCGCCTACGTCGAGGCCGGCGCCGACATCGCCAGCACCAACACGTTCAACAGCAACGCCATCTCGCAGGCCGACTACGGCACCGAGCGCCTGGTGCGGGAGATGAACCTCGCCGCCGCCCGGATCGCCCGCGAGGTGCTGGACGCTGCCACGGCGCGGGACGGCCGGCCCCGCTGGGTCGCCGGCTCCGTCGGGCCGACCAACCGCACGGCGTCCCTCTCGCCCGACGTCGAGCGCCCCGGCTTCCGCGCCGTCACCTTCGAGCAGCTCGCCGAGGTGTACGGCGAGCAGGTGCGGGCGCTGCTCGAGGGCGGCGTGGACCTGCTGCTCCTGGAGACGGTGTTCGACACCCTCAACGCCAAGGCGGCGCTCTTCGCCTGCGAGGAGGCGTTCGCCGCCGTCGGCCGCCGTGTGCCGATCATGCTCTCGGGCACCATCACCGACGCCTCGGGCCGCACCCTCTCCGGCCAGACGCCGGAGGCGTTCGTCATCAGCACCGAGCACGCGGAGCTGTTCTCGGTCGGGCTCAACTGCGCGCTGGGTGCCGAGCTCCTCCGGCCGCACCTGCGCGAGCTCGCCGCAGCCACCGGTGCGCTCGTCTCCGTCCACCCGAACGCGGGTCTGCCGAACGCGTTCGGCGAGTACGAGGAGACGCCGGAGCAGATGGCTCGCACCATCGGCGAGTTCGCGCGCGAGGGGCTGGTGAACGTCGTCGGCGGCTGCTGCGGCACGACGCCGGACCACATCCGCGCGATCGCCGACGCCGTCGCGGGCGTCGCCCCGCGCGTGGCGGCGCCGCGCGAGCCCCGCCTGCGGCTGTCCGGCCTGGACGCCTTCACGCTCACCGACGAGATCGCGTTCGTGAACGTCGGCGAGCGCACCAACATCGCGGGGAGCCCCCGGTTCGCGAAGGCGGTCCTCGCGGGCGACGACGACGCCGCCGTCGCGATCGCGGCGCAGCAGGTGGCCGGCGGCGCGCAGGTGGTCGACGTCAACGTCGACGACGCGATGCTCGACGGGCCCGAGGTCATGGGCCGCTTCCTCAACCTGCTGGCGGCGGAGCCGGCGATCGCACGCGTGCCGATCATGATCGACTCCTCGGACTGGGCGGTCCTGGAGACCGGCCTGCGCCGCGTGCAGGGCAAGGCCGTCGTCAACTCGCTCTCGCTCAAGGACGGCGAGGAGCGGTTCCTCGAGCGCGCCCGCCGCATTCAGCGGTACGGCGCCGCCGTCGTCGTGATGGCCTTCGACGAGCACGGCCAGGCCGACACCCTCGAGCGCCGCACGCAGGTGTGCGCACGCGCCTACCGGCTGCTCACCGAGCAGGCCGGGTACGCCCCGCAGGACGTGATCTTCGACCCCAACGTGCTCACCGTGGCGACCGGCATGTCGGAGCACGACCGCTACGCCCTGGACTTCATCGAGGCGGTGCGCTGGATCAAGCAGCACCTGCCCGGTGCCCTGACCAGCGGCGGCATCTCGAACGTGTCGTTCTCGTTCCGCGGGAACAACCACGTCCGCGAGGCGATGCACGCGGTGTTCCTGCGCCACGCCATCGAGGCGGGTCTCGACATGGGCATCGTCAACGCGGGCATGCTCACGGTCGAGGCCGACCTCGAGCCCGAGCTGCGCGAGGCGGTCGAGGACGTGATCCTGGCGCGCCGGCCGGACGCCACCGAGCGGCTCATCGCCCTCGCCGACTCCTACAAGGCCGTCGCCAAGGACGCGCCCGCCGCGCAGGCCTGGCGGTCCGCACCCGTCGCGGAGCGGCTCCGGCACGCCCTCGTGCACGGCGTCGTGGACCACGTCGCCGACGACGCCGAGGAGGCGTTCCGCGACCTGGGCTCGCCGCTCGCGGTGATCGAGGGCCCGTTGATGGACGGCATGAACGAGGTGGGCGACCTCTTCGGGGCCGGCCGGATGTTCCTGCCGCAGGTCGTGAAGTCCGCCCGCGTCATGAAGGCGGCCGTAGCCCAGCTGACCCCGCACCTCGAGGCGGAGAAGGCGGCGCTCGTCGCGGCGGGCGGCTCGTCGCGCGGCAAGGGCACGATCGTCATGGCGACCGTCAAGGGCGACGTGCACGACATCGGCAAGAACATCGTCGGCGTCGTCCTGGCCTGCAACGGCTACGAGGTGCACGACCTCGGGGTCATGGTGCCGGCCGAGAAGATCCTGGCCGCGGCGGCCGAGCTGGACGCGGACGTCGTGGGCGTCTCCGGCCTCATCACGCCGAGCCTGCACGAGATGGTGGCCCTCGCGGCCGAGATGCAGCGGCGCGGCCTCGACCGCCCCCTGCTCATCGGCGGGGCGACCACGAGCCGGGCGCACACCGCCGTGAAGATCGCGCCCGCCTACGACGGCGCCGTCGTGCACGTCGCGGACGCGAGCCGCGCCGTCGGCGTGGTCGCCGAGCTCCTCAGCCAGCCCGACGTCATCGCGGCCCGCACGGCGGCCGAGTACGCGCAGCTGCGCGAGCGGCACGGCGAGCGCGAGCACGTCCTCGTCCCGCTCGCCGACGCGCGGCAGCGCGCCGTCCGGCTCGAGCCGCCCACGCCGCCCGCGCCGCGCCGGCCGGGCCGGCACGTCGTCGAGCCGTCGATCGCGGAGCTGGCCGAGGTCATCGACTGGACGCCGCTGTTCACGGGCTGGGAGCTGCGCGGCACCTACCCGCGCATCCTCGACGACCCGCGCCAGGGCGAGCAGGCGCGTGCCCTCTTCGCGGACGCGCGGGCGCTCCTGGACCAGGTGGTCGCGGACGGCTCGCTGCGCGCCCGCGGCGTCGCTGCCGTGTGGCCGGCACGCCGCGTCGGTGACGACATCGAGCTGTACCCGGACGGCGCACCGGCGGGCGGCACACCGGGCGAGCCGGCCGCCGTCCTGCACACGCTGCGCCAGCAGCGCGAGCGCGCGGGCGACTACGCGGCGTTGGCCGACTACGTCGCGCCCGCGGGCGACCACGTCGGCGGGTTCGCCGTCGGGATCCACGGCGCCGAGGAGCTCGCGGCGCGGTACGAGGCGGCTGGCGACGACTACACGGCGATCCTGGTGAAGGCGGTTGCCGACCGCCTCGCCGAGGCGTTCGCGGAGTGGCTGCACCGGCTCGTCCGCACCGACGTGTGGGGCTACGCGCCGGACGAGGCGCTGCCCGTCGAGGCGCTCGTCAAGGAGCAGTACGCCGGCATCCGCCCGGCGCCCGGCTACCCGGCGCAGCCCGACCACAGCGAGAAGGAGACGATCTTCGCGCTGCTGCGGCCGCAGGAGGTCGGCATCGAGCTGACGACGTCGTGGGCGATGACGCCGCCGTCCGCCGTGTCGGGGCTGTACTTCGGCCACCCCGGGGCGAAGTACTTCGCCGTCGGGAAGATCGGCGCCGACCAGGTGGCCGACTACGCGGCCCGCAAGGGCTGGACCGTGGCCGAGGCCGAGCACTGGCTCGCGCCCTATCTGGGGTACGACGCCAGCGCCTGAGGCCCGCCGCGGCTCACGCGAGCGCTGCCGGTTGACGCCGAGCGCTGCCGCCTGACCCGAGCGCTGCCGGTCGACTCCGAGCGCTGCCGGTCGAGCGGCAGCGCTCGCCTGTTGCCGGCAGCACTCGGGCGGCGCGGTAGCGGTCGGCCGATGTGGCAGCGCCGGGACCTTCCGCCTTGCCATGCCCCCCGCCGTCGTCCTATGTTTGAACTGACCGGTCAGTCCAAAGACCGAACCGGCATGCACCAGCAGCCGACGCGACGAGGTAGCCATGACCGCCCTCCAGTCCTCCGACCCGACCATCCGCCGTCCCGGGGTCGCCTCCGCCGTCCTGGCACGCGGCCTCGCCCTGCACGGTCACCGCGGCGTCGTCTACGGACCGGTCGACCTCGACCTCCCCGCCGGGTCGCTCACCGTCGTCCACGCCCCGCACGGCGGGGGCCGGTCGAGCCTCCTGCTCACGCTCGCGGGCCGCATGGTGCCGGACCGCGGCAGCGAGCTGGTCGTGCTCGGCGAGCCCCTGCCCGGGCGCCGTCGGGCGGTCCAGCGCCGCGCCGCGATCGCCGGGTTCGCGGGCATCGACGACCTCGACGAGTCGGTGACGGTCGCTGCCGTCCTGCGCGAGCGGCTCGCCTGGCTGAGCCCCTGGTACCGCCAGGTGCCGCCCGTCGACCAGGCCACCCTCGACCACCACGCCGCAGCCGTCTACGGCGAGCGACGGGTCCCCCGCGCCGCCGCCCGCGTGCACGACCTCGACGAGGTCGACGTCATGCTCCTGCGCATCGCCCTCGCGCTCACCCAGCGCCCGGACCTCCTCGTCGTGGACGACGTCGACCAGGTCCACGACACCCAGCGCCGCCAGTTCGTGTGGTCCCGCCTCGAGGCGGTCGCGGCCGCCGGCACCACCGTCGTCGCCGCCGTCGCCTCCCTCGACGAGGTGCGCCGGTTCACGTGGACCACGACGCCGAACGAGGTCTTCCTCGCGACCGGCCCCCACGCCAACGCCTCCTGAGATCGGACCCACCCCATGCCTGCCCTGACCTCCACCGGCACTGAGCTGCGGCGCTTCCGCGGCGGTCTCCTGCCGACCGTCGCGATCGTCGCCCTCGTGCTGATCCCACTCCTGTACGGCGCCCTGTACCTGTGGGCCTTCTGGGATCCCACCGGCCGCATGGAGCACCTGCCCGTCGCGCTCGTCGACGCCGACCGGCCCACGACGCTCGCCGACGGCACCCCCGTCCACGCCGGCGAGGAGGTCACGCAGCGGCTCGTCGACGACGGCAGCCTCGACTGGGTGACCACCGACGCCGAGGACGCGAAGGACGGCGTCGCGAACGGCCGCTACTACTTCGCGGTCACGCTGCCCGCGGACTTCTCCGCCGCCGTCGCATCCGCGGCGGGCGAGCACCCCCAGCAGGCCCGGATCCACGTCACCTACGACGACGGGAACTCCTTCCTGGCCGACACCCTGGGCCACAGCGCGATGGTCGCCGTGGACGACGCCGTTCGGGCGACTCTCGGCGACAAGGCGGTCGAGACGCTGCTCGTCGGGCTCGGCACGACCCGCGACGGGCTCACCACCGCCGCCGATGGCGCCGTCACGCTGGAGCAGGCCGCCTCCCAGCTCGCCGACGGCGCCGCGC
>JAEWYD010000325.1 GCA_023462275.1 Actinomycetes bacterium | reverse complement strand
GGTCCGGCCAGCCCGCCGCGAGCTCGCCGACGAGCGCCGCGTGCTCCGGCTCGGGGTGGAAGCCGGCCGCGCGCCGGCGGCCCGCCTCGTGCACGACGTCGTCGCCCAGCAGGACGAGCCCCCAGTCCCCGAGCGCGGGGACGAGGACCTCGGCCAGCCGCTCGGCGACCACGGCGTCGTCCTCGCGGAGCAGGATTGTCGCGGCCTCCGCGACGAGCGCCGTCGCGGTCGCCACGCGCTCGGCACGCTCCTGCGCGGCGTAGCGCTCGGTCACGTCCACGAAGTACACGGCCAGCTCGCCCGCGGCCGGCCACGCGTGCAGCTCGAACCAGCCGTCGAGGGGGGCCGGGTAGTAGGCGTCGAAGGCGACGGGCTGACCCGTCTGGACCGCGATGGTGAACTGCTCCTCGAAGACGCTTCCCGCGGCGTCGGGGAAGAGCTCCCAGACGACCTGGCCGATCAGCTCCTCCGGCGCCGCCCGCAGCAGCCGCACGGCGTGCTCGTTGACGTAGGTGAAGCGCCAGTCCCGGCTGAGCGAGTAGAACGCCGTCGGCATCGTCTCGAGGATGCGGGCGACCCGCGCGTCCTGGACCCGGCGCTCGGTGGCGTCGTTGACCGCGCCGATGACCATTGCCGCCGCGCCGGGGACGCCCGGCCGCGGGATCGCCCGGCCGCGCGCGGCCAGCCACCGCTCCTGGCCGCCCGGGAGCGTCACGCGGTACTCCTCGTGGTAGTCGCCGCACGTCTCCACCGCGCGGCGCAGCCCGGCCGCGACCCGCGGGGCGTCGTCGGGGTGCACGCGGGCCCAGAAGCCCTCGATCGTCCCGTCGAAGGTGTCGGCGTCGTACCCGAAGAGCTCCAGGGTGCGAGCGTCCCAGGTGAGGACGCCGGTCTGCAGGTCCCACTCGAACAGGCCCATCTGGGCGGCGGCGACGGCGAGGTCCACCACGATCTGCTGGGGGACGGCGCGCGCGCCGGGCGTGGGTGGGTGGGCCGGGCTGTCGGTCAGGCTCATGGCGCCCCCAGGTACGCGGATGGCGCTCGCACCCGCAGACCCACGGTACAGGCCAGTTCAATCGGCGCGGCGGTGGGTTGGCGGCCGGGCCTGAACCCCGTCGGGACGGGCCGGGACGGGCGGGGAACGACGAAGGCCCCCCACCGGGCGTCTCCGCCGGTGGGGGGCCTCCACTCTGTGCGCCCGAAGGGACTCGAACCCCCAACCTTCTGATCCGTAGTCAGATGCTCTATCCATTGAGCTACGGGCGCGTGGCCACGAGGGCCGCAGACGAGGATACATGCCCGGAGGCCCGGTCCCCAACCGCGATCCTCCGTGACCGACGTCGGGCCCTGTGGCCGACCCGCCCCGGCCGGCGTGCGGTCGTGGCGACGCGGGGTTCTGCTGGACCATGCCAGGCACCCGCGAGCGGCCCTCCGACCCACCCGCCGAGCCCGAGCCGGAGCTCGAGGAGGCCTTCGACCGACTCGTCGAGGAGGGCCGCGACCGCCTCGCCCGGCCCTGGACACCGCTGCTCGCCACGGGCCTCCTCGGCGGCATCGACGTCGGGACCGGCGTCCTCGCGTTCCTCGTGGTCCTGCACGAGACCGACAGCCACGTGCTGGCGGGGCTCGCGTTCTCGATCGGTTTCGTGGCGCTGCTCCTGGCCCGCAGCGAGCTCTTCACCGAGAACTTCCTGGTACCGGTGACCGCCGTCGTCGCCCGCGCCGGGTCGCTCGGCGCGCTGGCGCGCCTCTGGGGCGCCACCCTCGTCCTCAACCTGGCGGGCGGGTGGTTGGTGACGGGCCTCATCGTCGCGGCGTTCCCCGAGCTGCGCGCGACGGCGGTCGAGGCCGGCACGCACTACGGGACGCTTCCCGTCGCGGCGTCGTCGCTCGCGTCGGCCGTGCTGGCCGGCGTCGTGATCACGCTGATGACCCGCATGCAGCACGCGACCGAGAGCCTGGGGGTCAAGGTCGTGCCCGCCGTCCTGTTCGGCGCGCTGCTGAGCGGGGGCCAGCTGTTCCACTCGATCCTGGACTCGCTGCTGATGTTCGCCGCGCTGCACGCCGGGGCGCCCTTCGGGTACGCGGACTGGTTGGCCCGGCTCGGCTGGGCGGTGCTGGGCAACATGATCGGCGGGCTCGTGCTCGTCACGGCGATCCGCCTGCTCCGGGTGCCGCACCGCGTGGCGCAGGCGCGCGCCGAGGCGGAGGCGTAGGGCGACCGCCTGGATGCAGAACGACCCGGCGCCGCGCGGGCGGACCGGGTCGTGGAGCGGAGACGGTGGGATTTGAACCCACGGAGGAGGTTGCCCCCCTCACGGCCTTAGCAGGGCCGCGCACTAGGCCTGACTATGCGACGTCTCCAAGACAGCAGACTGCAGGGTACCCGGCGCCCGCCGCCCCGAGCAAAGGACCGCGCACGCGACCCTTCCCGCGCCCGGAGGCCGGCCCGCGGACGTGCGGCTACTTCTCGAACGCCCAGGCCCGGTCGGTGAGGATCCGCGCCCCGGCCAGGCCGATCGCGATGCAGACGACGACGAAGACCGCCTGGACGCCGGCGTTCACGGCCACCTCGAGGTCGCCGTTGTTGAGCCCGACGACGGCCCGGTAGACCGCGGCGCCCGGCACCATGATCACCACCGCCGGCACCGAGACGGTGATGCGGGGGATCCGCAGCCGCGGCGCCACCACGGCGGCGAGCAGTCCGACGACGAGAGCGGCCAGCATCGTCGCGGCCTGCATCGCCACCCCCAGGTCCACGACCTCGAGCCGGATCGTGTTCGCCACCATGCCGATCAGCGCGGCCGCCATGGCCATGCGCCCGGTGGAGTTGAAGATGAACGCGAACCCGACGCACGCGAGGAAGCTCGCGAGCAGCCGCAGCAGCAGCAGGACGACGGCGGCGACGTCGGGCTTGGCGAGCGGCGCCGTCGACATGCCGGTCACCCACGAGACCGACCAGACGCTCAGGCCGGCCGACAGCAGGATCAGCAGCGCGTAGGTGGTGCGCGCGACGCCGGCGGAGAAGTCCATCTTCGCCAGGTCCAGCGCGCCCGTGACCAGCGGGAAGCCCGGGACGAGGAACAGGACGGCCGAGATGAACCCCGCCTGGTGGTTGGTGGCGGCCTCGCCCACACCCAGCTCGAGCAGCGACACGAAGCCCAGGTACACCAGGCACGCGAGCGCCGCCGACAGCATCGACACCGCGAACTGGTTGAACCCGCGGTGGGCGAAGAACCGCCGCAGCGCCTGGCCCGCACCCGCGCCGAGGAACGCCCCGGCCACCTCCACGGTCCCGCCGTTGTTGAGGAACGCGAACGCCCCGCACGCCACGGCCGCGAAGAGCGCGTTGAGCAGCGCCGGATAGAGGGGCCGCAGCGCCTCGATGCGGTCGAGCTCGCGGTTGACCTCGTCGACCGTGGCGCCGGGCCGCAGGTTGTTGGCGAGGTCGGTGAGCTGGCCCAGCCGGTGGGCGTTGACGCCGACCGCGCGCACCTCCGCGACCTCGGTGCGGAAGATCGACCCGCGGTGCGACGTCGTCGTGATCTCGGTGAGGGTGACGTGCGCCTCGTGCCGGTCGATGCCCAGGGCCCGCGCGACCTGCTGCATCGCGGACTTCACCCGGTACGAGCCCGTGCCGGAGGACAGCATGGCCTTGCCCATGCGCAGGACGGCGCCGGACTGCCGGATCAGCTCCAGCGGCTCCAGGTCGTCCTCCGGGGGACGGCGGTCACGGGTGGACATGCGCCATATGATCGCGCCTCGCCCGGAAGGCGCACCTAGGACCGCCGGTGCGTGGGCGCGCGCCGGGCTAGCGTGGTGACATGGGTGGGGGCCCGGGGGGCGAGGCACCGCACGCACGCGACGACGTCGCGTCGGAGGGCCTCGCGCCCGCGGAGGCAGCCGAGGACGCGCCGCTCATCCCGGCCGTCGACGGCGCCGGGGCACGGGACGGCGTCGGGCTGTGCCTGTCCGGCGGCGGGTACCGAGCGATGCTCTTCCACGTCGGCGGGCTGCGGCGCCTGAACGAGCTGGGCTGGCTGTCGCGGCTGACGCGGGTCGCCTCCGTGTCGGGCGGCTCCCTGACGGCGGGCGCGCTGGCGCTCGCCTGGCCGGACCTCGCGCTCGACGACGCCGGGGTCGCCCGCCGCTTCACCGAGCTCGTCGAGAACCCGCTCCTCGCCCTGGCGGGCCGCACGGTCGACGTGCCGGCGGTGCTCACGGGCGTCTGGACGGGCAGCGTCTCGCGCCGCGTGGCCGCCGCCTACGACCGGCTCCTCTTCCACGGCGCCACGCTCCAGGACCTGCCGCCGACGCCGGCCCCCCAGTTCGTGCTCCTGGCCACCAACGTGTCGACGGGCACGCTGTGGCGCTTCCGCCGCGAGGAGATGCGCGACTGGCGCACCGCGCCCGTGCGCTCGCCCCTGCTGCCCCTCGCCGACGCCGTCGCGGCCAGCTCGGCGTTCCCGCCGTTCCTGTCGCCGCACCTGCTGCGGGTCCGCGAGCGCACGATCCAGCTGACCGACGGCGGGGTCTACGACAACCTCGGCCTCGAGCCGGTCGTGAAGACCTGCGCGACCATCCTCGTCAGCGACGGCGGCGGCACCTTCGGCGAGCCCGCCGACCCGGCGCGGGACTGGATCCGCGGCACCCTGCGCACGCTGCAGACGATCGATGTGCAGGTGCGCCGGCTGCGGCGCCGGCAGATCGTCGGCCTCCTGGCGACGGGGGCGCGCGCGGGGGCGTTCTGGTCGATCGGCTCCGACCGCTCGGCCTTCGCAGCCGCCGGCGGGCCGCCCGCGCCCCTGGCCGCCACCACGGAGCTCGCCCGCACGCCGACCCGCCTGGCCCGCCTGCCCCGCCGCACGCGGCTCCGGCTCGTGAACTGGGGGTACCTGGCCGCCGACGCCGCCGTGCGCACCTGGCTCGACCCCACCGCCGCGCCCCCCGGCGCCCTGCCGTACCCGGAGGAGGCCCTGGGATGAGACTGCGGGTGGGCGTCGCCGACGACGGTCCACGAGCCGCCGGGTACCCGGACGACGTCGTCTGGGTGCCGCTGCCCGGGGAGGTGCACCTGCTCGTGGCGCGCTCCGACGGGGCCGCCGACGCCGTGGCCGGCTCGAGCGCGCGCGTCGTGCTCCTGCTGCGCGCGACCGACCGGGCTGACGGGGCTGACGGG
>JAEWYD010000324.1 GCA_023462275.1 Actinomycetes bacterium | reverse complement strand
AGCCAGACGGCGCCGACGTCGCCGCCCAGGCCGCGCGCGGCGGTGAGCAGCTCGAAGGCGGAGGCCCGGGGCGCGCCCGCGGCCGCGTCGACGACGACCAGCGTCATGCCAGCAACCCGTTCTCCTCGAGGAATGCGGCGAGCCGGACCCCGGCGTCGCCCGTGTCGGTCAGCAGCACGCGGTCCTCGCGCGCGGGGCGCGGCGTGGCCTCGAGCACCCGGGTGCGCGCACCGGCTTCCCCGACCGCGGCGGGGTCCACCCCCAGGTCGGCCAGCGACCACACGTCCACGGCCGCCTTCCGGGCGGCCATGATCCCGGCGAAGCTCGGGTAGCGGGGGTCGTTGGCCTGGTCCGTCACGCCGACGACGGCGGGCAGCGGCGCCTCGAGCACCTCGGTGACGTGGTCGAGCTCGCGGCGCACGCGCACGACGCCGTCGCCGACGGTCACCTCGGCGGCCAGCGTCGCCTGAGGCAGCCCCAGCTGCGCGGCCAGCAGGCTCGGCACGACCGACATCAGGCCGTCGAGCGCGGCCATGCCGGTGAGGACGAGGTCCACGGGCGCCTGGGCGCCCAGGCGCCGCACGGCCGCGGCGAGCACCACGGCGGTCCCCACGACGTCGGACCCGGCGATCGCGTCGTCGGTCACCCGCACGGCGCGGTGCGCGCCCATCTGCAGACCGCGACGCACGGCGTCGTCGGCGTCGTCGGGCCCGACGGTGAGCACGACCACCTCGCCGCCGGCGTCCTCGACCAGGCGGAGCGCGGCCTCGACGGCGTTCTCGTCGAGCTCGTTCAGCGTGCCCTCGCTCCGGTCCACGCGGCCGTCGACGAACCCACGCTCGGACTGCACGTCCGGCACGTGCTTGACGCAGACGACGATCCTCATGCGGCTCCTCTTCTCGGACCCCAGAAGGCTACCCCGGGCACATGGGCCGACGACCGGCATGTACCGTGAGAATGACCATGGAAGCGATCTCAGTTCACCCGGACGTCGCCCGGCTCGACGGCGGCGCCGCCGCCCGCGTTTGCCAGACTTGGACCCCATGAGCACCTCTCCGCCGTCCCGCCTCGGCGTCCGCCTCACGGGCGACGGCGTGGACGTCGCTGTGCTCGCGTCCCACGCCGACGCGGTCGAGCTGTGCCTGCTCGACCCGGACCCCCAATCCCCCGATGGCTGGTCGGAACGTCGGGTGCCCCTGGCCGGCCCGCGGCACGGCATCTGGTGGGCGCACGTGCCGGGCGTGCGCGTCGGCCAGCACTACGGGTTCCGCGCCCACGGGCGCTGGGACCCCGACGCCGGGCTCCGCTACAACCCCGCGAAGCTCCTCGTCGACCCCTACGCGCGCGGGATCGAGGGCGACCTCGCGCTCGGCCCGGCCGTCTTCAGCCACGTCCAGGGGACCGACGGCGGCCTGCGCCCGGACGAGGCCGACTCGCGCGCCGCCGTCCCGCACGCCGTCGTGGTGGACGACGCGTTCGACGCGGGACCCGTGCGCCGCCCGCGCGTGCCCTGGACGGAGACCGTCGTGTACGAGGCGCACGTCCGCGGGCTCACCAAGCAGCTCGCGGCGGTGCCACCCGAGCTGCGCGGCACGTACGCGGGCCTGGCCCACCCGGCGACGATCGAGCACCTGCGCGGGCTCGGCGTCACCACGGTGGAGCTGCTGCCCATCCACGCGTTCCTCAGCGAGCCGAACCTGGTGGAGCGCGGGCTCACGAACTACTGGGGCTACAACACCCTGGGTTTCTTCGCGCCCGAGCCCCGGTACGCCACGGCCGCGGCCCGGGCGGCCGGCGCCCAGGCGGTGCTGACCGAGGTCAAGGGCATGGTCCACCTGCTGCACGAGGCCGGGCTCGAGGTGCTGCTCGACGTCGTCTACAACCACACGTGCGAGGGCGGCACGGACGGGCCGACGCTCGCGTTCCGCGGCCTGGACCCGACTCTCTACTACCTGCACGACGGCGGCACGCCGGCGCGGTTCGCCGACGTCACCGGCTGCGGGAACACCCTGGACTTCCGCCGGCCGCGGGTCGTGCAGCTGGCGCTGGACTCCCTGCGCTACTGGGCCCAGGAGGTCGGCGTCGACGGCTTCCGGTTCGACCTCGCGGTCACCCTCGGCCGCGACGACGTCGGCTTCACGCCCCAGCACCCTTTCCTCGTGGCGCTCCAGACGGACCCCGTGCTGGGCGACCTGAAGCTCGTCGCCGAGCCGTGGGACCTGGGCCCCGGCGGCTGGCGCACGGGCGCGTTCCCGGCCCCGATGGGCGAGTGGAACGACCGCTTCCGCGACGGCGTCCGCGACTTCTGGCTGCACGACCCGGGCCAGGCCGCGCACGGCCGCCAGGGCAAGGGCGTCCGGGAGCTCGCGACGCGGCTCGCCGGCTCCGTCGACCTGTTCGGCTACGGCGACCCGCCGCTGGCCCGCGGCGTCGTGGCGTCGGTGAACTACGTGACGGCGCACGACGGCTTCACGCTCGCCGACCTCGTCGCCTACGAGCACAAGCACAACCTCGCCAACGGCGAGGGCAACCGGGACGGCTCGGACGCCAACCACTCCTGGAACCACGGCATCGAGGGCCCGGTGACGGACCCGGTGCTCGGCCTGGAGATCGTCCCCCTGCGCCAGCAGTCGGTGCGGAACCTCCTCGGCACCCTCCTGCTCGCCGCGGGCACGCCCATGCTGACCGCGGGCGACGAGCTGGGCCGGACGCAGCACGGGAACAACAACGCCTACTGCCAGGACACCCCGCTCTCGTGGCTCGACTGGGAGCTCGACGAGGACCGGCGCAACCTGGTGGCCACGGTCGCGCACCTGACGCGACTGCGCCGCGAGCACCCCGCCCTGCGCCGCGAGCCGTTCTTCACGGGCCGGCCGGTGGCGGCGCGCGCGGCGCGCGGTGACGTGCGCCCCGACCTCGACTGGCGCCTGCCCGACGGGTCGCCCATGACCCACGGCGCCTGGCTCGACGTGCACGTGCGCTCGCTGCAGATGATCCGGACCGCCGACGACGGCGCGGCCCTGCTGCTGCTCGTCAACGGCACGCTCGACCCGGTGGCCTTCACGATGCCGACCGGCGACCCGGACCTGCGCTGGACCCTGGCGTGGGACTCCGTCGCCGAG
Source organism: Actinomycetes bacterium (assembly GCA_023462275.1). GTDB lineage: Bacteria > Actinomycetota > Actinomycetes > Actinomycetales > Cellulomonadaceae > Actinotalea. The sequence continues at coordinate 7,159 of JAEWYD010000324.1, read as the reverse complement.
CACCCCGACCTGGTGGGCCAGAACGGCGACGGGCAGCCGATCCAGCCCGGCGGCGCCGTCCTCCTCGAGCCGTTGTCGATGCGGGTCTACACCGGCTGACCCCCGAACGACCGAGGGGCCGGCAGGCGCCGCAGCGCTCCGCCGGCCCCTCGGGTCGATGGCGTCCGGCGTCAGCCGGCGTTCGTCACCAGGCCCGTGTCCGCGACCGACGCGAGGTGCGCGTGGGCGGGCACGACGCGGACGGTGTAGCCGAACGGCCCGGACGCGTCGAGGCGTACGTCGCCCGCGAACGCGTGGCGGCCGCCCTCGAACGCCTCGCTCCACGTGAGGGTGGCGTAGCGGACGGCGCTGAGGTCGTCCGACTCCGACACGCGACCGTAGACGACCTGGACCGCGACGTCCTCCGGGGCGAGCTGCCCGAGCGAGACGTAGGCGCGCACGTGCAGGGTCTCGCCCACCTGGGCGACCTCCCCGACGCCGACGGACTCGACGTGGTCGACCCGCACGCCCGGCCACGCCGCACGGACCTTGGCCTTCCAGGCGGCGAGCTCGCGGGCCGCCGGGTAGCCCGGACCGTCCAGCGCGCGGCCGTTGGCGGCCGCCGGCAGGTACAGGCGCTGCACGTACTCCGACACCATTCGGGTGGCCTGCACCTTCGGCCCGAGCGTGGCGAGCGTGTGGCGCACCATCTCGAGCCAGGTCACCGGCAGGCCGCGCTCGTCGCGGTCGTAGAACCGGGCCGCGACCTGGCTCTCCACCAGGTCGTACAGCGCCGCGGCCTCCAGGTCGTCCCGACGGTCCGGGTCCTCGACGCCGTCCGCGGTCGGGATCGCCCAACCGTTCTCGCCGTCGTACCACTCGTCCCACCAGCCGTCGAGGATGGAGAGGTTGAGCGCGCCGTTGAGGGCCGCCTTCATGCCGGAGGTGCCGGAGGCCTCGAGCGGCCGCAGCGGGTTGTTGAGCCAGACGTCGCAGCCGGGGTAGAGCTTCTGGGCCATCGCGATGTCGTAGTTGGGCAGGAAGACGATCCGCCGACGCACCTCGGGGTCGTCGGTGAACCGGACCAGCTGCTGGATGAGGCGCTTGCCCTGGTCGTCGGCCGGGTGCGACTTGCCCGCGACGAGGATCTGCACGGGCCGCTCCGGGTCGAGGAGCAGCGACTTGAGACGCTCGGGGTCGCGCAGCATCAGGGTGAGGCGCTTGTAGGTCGGCACGCGACGCGCGAACCCGATGGTCAGCACGTCGGGGCTCAGCACGTCGTCGACCCAGCCGAGCTCGGCCTGGCTGGCGCCGCGGCGGCGCCAGGAGTCCCGGAGCCGCGCCCGGGCGTCCTCGACGAGCTGGGCACGCAGGGTGCGCAGCATGTCCCACAGCTCGGCGTCCGAGACGCCGTCGGTGCGCAGCCAGCCGGCCCCGGAGGCGAGCTCCGCGGCGTCGAGCCGGCTCGTGGCCAGCTCGGCCAGCTTGGGGTCCACCCACGTCGGCGCGTGCACGCCGTTCGTGATCGACGTGATCGGGACCTCGGACTCGTCGAGCCCGGCCCACAGACCGTGGAACATGCCGCGCGAGACGTGGCCGTGCAGCAGCGAGACGCCGTTGGCGCGACCGCCGAGGCGCAGGCCCATGACCGCCATGTTGAACAGGGTCGGGTCCCCGCCCTCGTAGTCCTCGGCGCCGAGCGCGAGGACCTGGTCCACGGGCACGCCCGGCAGGGCGTTCGGGCCCGTGAAGTACTGGGCGACGAGCGACGCCTCGAACCGGTCGATGCCAGCGGGCACCGGGGTGTGGGTGGTGAAGACGGTGGCGGCCCGCACGGCCTCGAGCGCCTCGCCGAAGCCGAGCCCCTCCTCCGTCATGAGCTCGCGGATGCGCTCGACGCCGAGGAAGCCGGCGTGGCCCTCGTTCGTGTGGTAGACCTCCGGCGCCGGCGCGCCGGACAGCCTGGCCCAGACGCGCAGGGCGCGGACGCCGCCGACGCCGAGCAGCAGCTCCTGCTGCAGGCGGTGCTCACCGCCGCCGCCGTAGAGGCGGTCCGTGACGCGGCGCGCCAGCTCGTCGTTCTCGGGCACGTTCGAGTCGAGGAGCAGCAGCGGCACGCGGCCGACGTCGGCCTTCCAGATCGATGCGTGCAGCGCGCGGCCGCCGGGCAGGTCGATGGTGACGCGGGCGGGGGTGCCGTCGGCCTCGCGGAGCATCGTCAGCGGCAGGCCGTCGGGGTCGATGAGCGGGTAGCTCTCGACCTGCCAGCCGTCGCGGGTGAGGCTCTGGTTGAAGTACCCGGCCCCGTAGAGGAGCCCGACGCCGATGATCGGCACGCCGAGGTCCGAGGCGCTCTTGAGGTGGTCGCCGGCGAGGATGCCCAGGCCACCGGAGTACTGCGGCAGCACGGAGGTGATGCCGAACTCGGGCGAGAAGTAGGCGATGGCGGCGGGCAGCGGCCCGTCCGCGGCCTGGGCGGCGGTGGTCTGGTACCAGAGCGGCGCGGCCAGGTACTCGTGCAGGTCCTGGACGGCTGCGTCGACGCGCGCGACGAACGCGCCGTCGGCGGCGAGACCGGCGAGGCGGTCGGGCCCGAGGGCACCGATGAGGGCGACGGGGTCGCCGTGGACCTCCGCCCAGAGGGCGGGGTCGATGCCGGCGAACAGGTCACGCGCGGGGGCGTGCCAGGACCAGCGCAAGTTGTGCGCGAGCTCGTCGAGGTGGGCGAGCTCGGGGGGCAGCACCGTGCGGACGGTGAATCGGCGGATGGCTCTCACGGGGGGAGCGTACGCGGTGTGCAACGACGATTTCCACAATTGCTGCAAGCGCTTGCAGAACGATCGTCGACGGGACGGCGTCCGGGCCGCGGGGACCGACGCCCCGGCCGGTAGCCCGTCCGGGCGACGGACGCGCCGCACCGGCGCTCCCAGATGCCTTCCAGTCCACCCGCTGGGTAGGTTCGGGGTGTGACGCCGTCCACGCCCCGACCGCCGCGCACCCCGGCGCCCGCCGCACGTGCCCGATCGCGCGCCAAGGCGAAGCCCGCCGCCGCGACCGCAGCACCGTCGTCGCAGGTCACGACCGCCGTGCCGGAGCCCGCCGGGCCGTTCGCACCGCCCGCCGCACCCGTGATCGGGCGCATCCCCGTGCTCGACGTCGGACCGGTCGTCCAGGGCGGCCGCTGGCCGGCCAAGGCGGTCGTCGGCGAGGCCGTCGAGATCACCGCCCGGGTCTTCCGCGAGGGGCACGACGCCGTCGCCGCCACCGCCGTCCTCGTCGCGCCGGACGGCGCCGAGCGGTCGGTGCGGATGACGGTCGTCAACCCCGGCCTGGACACCTACCGGGCCGAGCTCGTGCCCGACGCCGTCGGCCGCTGGAGCTTCCGCGTCGAGGGCTGGTCGGACCCCTACGGCACGTGGCGGCACGACGCGGCCATCAAGGTCGAGGCCGGCGTCGACGTCGAGCTGATGCTTGCCGAGGGCGCGATGCTCCTCGAGCGCGCCGCGGAGCGCGACGGCCTGCCGGCGGACGTCGTCCGCACGCTGCGCGACGCCGTGACCGGGCTGCGCGACGCCCGGCGCCGTCCGCCGCTCGCCCGGCTCGAGGCGGGGCTGGCTCCCGAGGTGGCCGCCGCCCTCGAGACGGCGCCGCTGCGCGACCACCTCACGTCGTCGGCCACCTACCCGCTCGTCGTCCAGCGCGAGCGCGCCCTGGTCGGCTCCTGGTACGAGATGTTCCCCCGCTCCGAGGGGGCGACCTACGACCCGGCGACGAAGGAGTGGCGGTCCGGCACCCTGCGGACGGCCGCCGAGCGCCTCCCAGCGATCGCCGAGATGGGCTTCGACGTCGTCTACCTCACGCCCGTGCACCCCATCGGCACCACGTACCGCAAGGGCCGGAACAACTCCCTGACCTGCGCGCCGGGCGACCCCGGCTCCCCCTACGCCATCGGGTCACCCGACGGGGGGCACGACGCGATCCACCCCGACCTCGGCACGTTCGACGACTTCGACGCCTTCGTCGCGCGCGCCCGCGAGCTGGGGCTGGAGGTCGCGCTCGACCTCGCCCTGCAGTGCTCCCCGGACCACCCGTGGGTCACGCAGCACCCCGAGTGGTTCACGACCCGGGTCGACGGCTCCATCGCCTACGCCGAGAACCCGCCGAAGAAGTACCAGGACATCTACCCGCTCAACTTCGACAACGACCCCGAGGGCATCTACGCCGAGATCCGGCGCGTGCTGCAGGTGTGGATCGACCACGGGGTGACGGCGTTCCGCGTCGACAACCCGCACACCAAGCCGCTGGAGTTCTGGGAGCGCCTGATCGCCGACGTGAACGCCGCGCACCCGGACGTCCTGTTCCTCGCCGAGGCGTTCACGCGGCCCGCGATGATGCACGCGCTGGGGATGATCGGGTTCCACCAGTCCTACACGTACTTCACGTGGCGCACGACGGCGGAGGAGATCGGCGAGTACCTCGAGGAGGTCTCCGGCGAGGCCTCGGCGTACATGCGGCCCAGCTTCTGGCCGACGACCCACGACATCCTCACGCCGTTCATGCAGCACGGTGGCGCCGCCGCCTTCGCGCTCCGCGCCGTCCTCGCCGCCACCGGGTCGCCGACCTGGGGCATCTACTCCGGCTACGAGCTGGTCGAGAACGTGCCCCGGCCCGGCGTCGAGGAGCAGATCGACAACGAGAAGTACGAGTACAAGCCGCGCGACTGGGCCGCGGCCGAGGCCATCGGCATCTCCCGCCTGCTGACCCAGCTCAACGCCATCCGCCGCGAGCACCCGGCCCTGCAGCGGCTCCGGGGCCTCACCGTGCACCCCACGAGCAACGACGGCCTGCTGTGCTTCTCGCGACGCGTGGACGCGGCGTCCTCCCCCACCGGCAGCGCCGACACGGTGCTCGTCGTGGTCACGGTCGACCCCCACAACGTGCGGGAGGGCACCGTGACCCTCGACCTCGCCGCCCTCGGCCTGCCGCCCGGCAGCACGTTCGCCGCGCAGGACCTGCTGTCCGGCGCCGTGTACGCGTGGGGGGAGACCCCGTACGTCCGCCTCGACCCGTTCCACCAGGTCGCCCACATCATCTCCGTGAGGAACGCATGACACCGGACCGCACCGCCGTCGTCGGCGGGCCGGACCCCGCGCGCGCGCTGCCGCCGCGCCCCACCGCCACCCGCGTGCTGCCCGACCAGGAGCGCCCCGGGCTGCGGCCGGATCCCGACTGGCACCGGACGGCCGTGTTCTACGAGGTCATGCTCCGGTGCTTCTCCGACTCCTCCGGTCAGGGCTCCGGCGACCTGCGCGGGCTGACCGAGCGGCTCGAATACCTGCAGTGGCTCGGCGTCGACTGCCTCTGGCTCCCGCCCTTCTACCCCTCCCCCATGCGCGACGGCGGCTACGACGTCGCCGACTACACCGCCATCGCGACGCAGTACGGGTCGCTGGCCGACTTCCACGCGCTGGTGGAGGAGGCCCACGCGCGGGGCATGCGGGTGATCATCGACCTGGTCATGAACCACACGAGCGACCAGCACCCGTGGTTCCAGGCGTCACGGTCGGACCCCGACGGGCCCTACGGCGACTTCTACGTGTGGAGCGACGACCCGACGCGCTACGAGGGTGCGCGGATCATCTTCGTGGACACCGAGACGTCGAACTGGACGTTCGACCCCGTCCGCCGCCAGTACTTCTGGCACCGCTTCTTCAGCCACCAGCCGGACCTGAACTTCGAGAACCCGCAGGTCCGCGACGCGATGAAGGACGTCGCGCGGTTCTGGCTGCGCCTCGGCGTCGACGGCTTCCGGCTCGACGCCGTGCCCTACCTCTTCGAGGAGGAGGGCACGAACTGCGAGAACCTCCCGCAGACGCACGCGTACCTGCGCGAGCTGCGGCGCATGGTCGACGAGGAGTTCCCGGGCGCGATCATCCTCGCCGAGGCGAACCAGTGGCCCGCGGACGTCGCCCCGTACTACGGCACCGACGACGAGCCCGAGTGCCACATGTGCTTCCACTTCCCGGTGATGCCGCGCATCTTCTACGCGATCAAGGACCAGCGGGCGACGCAGATCGTCGACATCCTCGCCGACACGCCCGCGATCCCGGCCGGCGGCCAGTGGAGCACCTTCCTGCGCAACCACGACGAGCTCACCCTCGAGATGGTCTCCACCGAGGAGCGCGCGTCCATGTACGGCTGGTACGCCCCCGACCCGCGCATGCGCGCCAACGTCGGGATCCGCCGCCGCCTCGCCCCGCTGCTGGACAACTCGCGCGCCGAGATCGAGCTCGCGCACGCCCTCCTGCTCTCCCTGCCGGGCAGCCCCTGCCTGTACTACGGCGACGAGATCGGCATGGGCGACAACATCTGGCTGCCCGACCGGGACGCCGTCCGCACCCCGATGCAGTGGACGCCCGACCGCAACGCCGGCTTCTCCACGGCCGACCCCGGCAAGCTCTACCTGCCCGTCGTCCAGTCGCTCGTGCACAACCACACGGCCGTGAACGTCGAGGCGCAGCTCGCGCAGCCGACGTCGCTGCTGCACTGGGTGCACGGCATGCTCGCGGTGCGACGGCAGCACCCGGTCTTCGGCACGGGCGAGTTCGTCATCGTGCCGAGCGACAACGACGCCGTCCTGTCGTTCCTGCGCCGCTCGCGCGAGGAGACGGTCCTGTGCGTCGCGAACCTGGCGACGACGCCGCGCTCGGCGACGGTGCAGCTGCCCGACCACGCCGGTCACGCCGTGCGCGACGTGTTCGGCGGCGCCGCGTTCCCCGACGTGGGTCCCCGCGGCGAGCTCACCGTGACGCTCGGGTCGAGGGACTTCTTCTGGCTCATGGTCGCGCCGCCGGCCGGCACATGACGGTGACGGGAGGGGGCGCCATGGACGACGCGACGGCTGCCGCGCTGCATGCGGAGCAGGTGCCCGACGACGCGGTCCTGGCCCTCCTGCGGGCCTGGGTGCCGGCGCAGCGCTGGTTCCCCGCCAAGGGCACCGACGCGACGCTGGACCGGCTCGCCGTGGCCGAGCTGCCGGACCCCGCCGGCGAGGCGCAGGTGCAGCTCCACCTGCTGGCGCTGCCCTCCGGCGCCGTCCTCCAGGTGCCCACCGTGCTGCGCGCACACGCACCGGCCGCGGGCGCGATCGGCACGCCCGACGGGCCGGACGGGCCCGTGC
>JAEWYD010000323.1 GCA_023462275.1 Actinomycetes bacterium | reverse complement strand
GACTAGCCTCGGGTGCATGATCCACGACCTGGACGACCCCGCGACCGATCCCTTCGAGGTGGCCAGAGCCGCCGCCGAGGCCCTCGCCGCCGCCACCGGCGTCGCGCGGCACGACGTGGCCCTCGTGCTCGGCTCCGGATGGGGCGGCGCAGCGGACCTCATCGGCGAGACCGTCGCCGAGATCGACCCCACGCGGATCCCCGGCTTCGCGGCCACCGCCGTCGCCGGGCACAGCGGCACCATCCGCTCCATCCGCCTCGCCGACGACCGCCACGCGCTGGTCCTCGGCTCCCGCACGCACCTGTACGAGGGCAAGGGCCTGCGCCGCGTCGTGCACGGCGTCCGCACCGCCGCGGCCGCCGGGGCGAGCGTCGTCGTGCTCACCAACGGCTGCGGCGGCCTGAACCCCGACTGGGCCCCGGGCACCCCGGTCCTCATCAAGGACCACATCAACCTCACCGCGACATCGCCCCTCGAGGGCGCCACGTTCGTCGACCTCACGGACCTGTACTCGGCCCGCCTGCGCGCCGTCGCGCACGACGTCGACCCCACGCTCGCCGAGGGCGTGTACGTCCAGTTCCGCGGGCCCCACTACGAGACTCCCGCCGAGGTGGCCATGGCCGGCCGCATCGGCGGCGACCTCGTCGGCATGTCCACCACGCTCGAGGCCATCGCCGCGCGGCACGCCGGCCTGGAGGTCCTCGGCCTCTCGCTCGTCACGAACGCCGCCGCGGGCATCAGCGCGCAGGCGCTGTCGCACGAGGAGGTCATCGAGGCCGGCCGCGCCGCCGGCCCCCGCATCAGCCGGCTGCTCGCCGCCATCATCGGGAGGATCTGATGAACCCCACGGAGCTCGAGGCCCGCGTCCGCGCCTGGATCGACGACGACCCGGACCCGGCGACCGCGGAGCAGCTGCGGGACCTGCTCGACATGGCGACCGGCGACGACGAGACGATGCGCATGGCGGCCCAGCAGGAGCTGGCCGACATGTTCGCCGGCTTCCTCGAGTTCGGCACCGCTGGCCTGCGCGGCGCGCTGGGCGGCGGCCCCAACCGCATGAACCGCGCCGTCGTCATCCGCACCGCGGCGGGCCTCATCCGCTACCTCAAGGACGCCCTCGGCCCCGACGCGCGGCCCCGCGTCGTCATCGGGTACGACGCCCGCCACCAGTCCGACGCCTTCGCGCGCGACACCGCGGCGGTCGTCACGGCCGCCGGCGGCGAGGCGCTGCTGCTCCCCCGCCGCCTCCCGACGCCGGTGCTCGCCTTCGCGGTGCGCCACCTGCACGCGGACGCGGGCGTCATGGTGACGGCCAGCCACAACCCGCCGCAGGACAACGGCTACAAGGTCTACCTGGGCGGTCGCGTCGTCGTCGACAGCGGCCAGGGCGCGCAGATCGTCCCGCCGTACGACGGCGAGATCGCGGCCCGGATCGCGGCCGTCCCCTCGGTCACGTCCGTCCCCCGCGTCGACGGCGGCTGGACCGTGCTCGGCGAGGACGTCGTCGACGCCTACCTCGCTGCCGTCGGCGCGCTCGCCCTCCCCGGCCCGCGCGACCTGCGCATCGTGCTCACACCGCTGCACGGCGTCGGCGGCGAGCTGGTCGAGCGGGTGCTGCGCGGCGCCGGGTTCACCGACCTGCACGTGGTGCCCGAGCAGGCCGAGCCGGACCCGCTGTTCCCGACCGTCGCGTTCCCCAACCCCGAGGAGCCGGGCGCGATCGACCTCGCCCTGGCCCTGGCCCAGGAGCTCGACGCCGACCTCGTCATCGCCAACGACCCCGACGCCGACCGCTGCGCCGCGGCCGTCCGCGACCCGCGCGCCCGGACGGCGTCGGGCACGGGCAGCGCCCGCGACGAGGGCTGGCGGATGCTGCACGGCGACGAGGTCGGCGCGCTGCTCGGCCAGGACGTCGCCGGGCGCGCGCGGCCGGGGTCGGTGCTCGCGAGCTCGATCGTCTCGTCCCGGCTGCTGGCGCGGATCGCGGCCGAGCACGGCCTCACGCACCGCTCGACCCTGACGGGCTTCAAGTGGATCTCCCGCGTTGACGGGCTCGTGTACGGCTACGAGGAGGCGCTGGGCTACTGCGTGGCGCCCGACGTCGTGCGCGACAAGGACGGCCTGTCCGCCGCCCTGCTGCTCGCGCAGCTCGCCGCCCGGCTCACCGCCGAGGGGCGCTCGCTCGTCGACGTGCTGGACGACCTCGCCGTGCGGCACGGCCTGCACCTGACGGACCAGCTGTCCGCCCGGTTCAGCGACCTGTCCGCCATCGGCGCGACGATGGACCGGGTGCGCACGGCGCCGCCGACGACGCTCGCCGGCTCCCCGGTGGAGTCGGTGGAGGACCTGGCCCAGCCCACCGGCCCCGACGCCCTGCCCCCGACCGACGGCCTGCGCCTGCTCGCCGCGGACGGCACGCGCGTCGTCGTCCGGCCCAGCGGCACCGAGCCGAAGGTGAAGTGCTACCTCGAGGTGATCGTCCCCGTCACGGGCGACGTCGCCGCGGCGCGCTCGACGGCGCGGGCCCGGCTGGACGCCGTGCGGGCCGACGTCGCGGCGGCCCTGGGACTGGAGCCCGCCTAATCGGTTCGCCCCTCACGCGCCCTGGGGTCGACGGCTAACGTCACGGCCGTCACCCCAGGGCTACGGGAGGAACGGCCATGCCTGCACGAGGAGTCGTCGCCGCGCTCGCCGCAGGAGTCGTGACCGCCGTGGCGGCGGCGGGCGCCGTCGGCACCCTCGGCACCGTCGGCGCCGCGGCGGCCTCGGGCGCGACCGGCACAGCCGGTGCTGACGCGCCCTACGCCTGGGGCAACGTCGAGGTCGTCGGCGGCGGGTTCGTTCCCGGCATCGAGTACAGCCGGGCCGAGGCCGGGCTGGTGTACGCCCGCACCGACATCGGCGGCGCGTACCGCCTGGACACCACGACCGGGCGGTGGGTCCCGCTGCTGGACCACGTGGGCTGGGCCGACTGGGGCCACCTCGGCGTGCTGAGCCTGGCCCCCGACCCGGCGGACCCGGACCGCGTGTACGCCGCGGTCGGCTCCTACACGAACGACTGGGACCCGAACACCGGGGCCGTGCTGCGCTCGACCGACCGCGGCGAGACGTGGACGGCGAGCCCGCTGCCCTTCAAGGTGGGCGGCAACATGCCCGGTCGCGGCATGGGCGAGCGGCTCACGGTGGACCCCAACGACACCGACGTCCTCTACCTGGGCGCCGAGAGCGGCAACGGCCTGTGGCGCAGCGTCGACGCCGGGGCCACCTGGGCGCGCGTGACCGCCATGCCGAACGCCGGCACGTACGTGCAGAAGCCGGGCGACGCCTACCAGGGCGACGTGCAGGGCGTGGTCTGGGTCGTCGTCGACCCGGACAGCGGCACGCCCGGCCAGGTCTCGCGGACGGTCTACGTCGGCGTCGCCGACCCCGACCACCCCGTCTACCGGTCGACGGACGCCGGGGCGACGTGGGAGGCGGTCCCCGGCGCCCCCACGGGGTTCATCCCGCACAAGGGCGTGCTCGACGAGGCCGGCGACCGCCTGTACGTCGCGACGTCGGACACCGGCGGCCCGTACGACGGCGGGAAGGGCGCGGTCTGGCGCCTCGACACGGCCAGCGGGACGTGGACGGACGTCAGCCCCGTGCCGGGCGGGACGTCGGACGCCTACTTCGGCTACTCCGGCCTGACGATCGACCGGCAGCACCCGGACACCCTCATGGTGACGTCGCAGATCTCGTGGTGGCCGGACGCGATGATCTTCCGCAGCACGGACGCCGGGGCGACGTGGTCGCGGATCTGGGACTGGGCGGGCTACCCCGACCGCACGCTCCGCTACACCCAGGACATCTCCGGCGCCCCGTGGCTGACGTTCGGCGCGACGCCCGCCCCGCCCGAGGTGAGCCCCAAGCTCGGCTGGATGACCGAGGCGTTCGAGATCGACCCGTTCGACGCCGACCGGGCCCTGTACGGCACCGGCGCCACGGTCTACGGCGTCGACGACCTCACGGCCTGGGACGACGGCGGGAAGGTCGCGATCTCGGTCGCCGCGCAGGGCATCGAGGAGACGTCGGTGCAGGACCTGGCCGCGCCGCCCGGCGACGTGGAGCTGTTCTCCGCGCTGGGCGACATCGGGGGCTTCCGGCACGACGACGTCACCACGGTGCCGAGCTCGATGTACACGAGCCCGGTGCACACGACCACGACGAGCCTGGACTTCGCCGAGCTGAAGCCCGGCACGGTGGTGCGGGTGGGCAGCGGGGCCGAGGGCGTCGCGCACATCGGCATCTCGACCACAGGCGGCGCCACGTGGTGGGCCGGGCAGGACGTGCCGGGCGTCACCGGCGGCGGCACGGTCGCCGTCGCGGCCGACGGCTCGCGGGTGCTGTGGAGCCCCGAGGGCGCGGGCGTGCAGGTGTCGACGACCTTCGGCTCGACGTGGACGGCGTCGACCGGCGTCCCGGCCGGGGCGCGCGTGGAGGCGGACCGCGTGGACCCGCTGCGCTTCTACGCGTTCGCGGCCGGGGTGTTCTACGCGTCCGACGACGGCGGCCGCACCTTCACGGCGTCGCGCGCCGCCGGCCTCCCGGCGAAGGGTGCGGTGCGGTTCGCCGCCGTCCCGGCTCACGCCGGCGACGTGTGGCTGGCCGGCGGCGAGGCCGGGGGGACGTACGGGCTCTGGCGGTCCACCGACGGCGGGGCGACGTTCGCGCGGGTCGCGGGTGTCGACGAGGGCGACACGGTGGGCTTCGGCAAGGCCGCGCCGGGCCGCACCTACCCCGCCGTCTACGCGTCGGCGCAGGTGGCCGGCGTCCGCGGCATCTTCCGGTCCGACGACGCGGGCACGAGCTGGACGCGGATCAACGACGACGACCACCAGTGGGGCTGGACCGGCTCGGCGATCACGGGCGACCCGGACGTGTACGGGCGCGTGTACGTCGGCACGAACGGCCGCGGCATCGTCATGGGCGACGCCACGGGGCCGGCACCCACGCCGGACCCGACGGACGGGCCCACCGGCGAGCCGACGTCGGACCCGACCGACGAACCCACGACCGCACCCACGACGGAGCCCACGACCGAGCCCACGACGGAGCCGACGACGGAGCCCACGCAGGGACCCGACCCGACGGACGCCGCGTGCACGGTCCGCTACGTCGTCAACGGGTGGCCGTCCGGGTTCACCGCCAGCATCCGGGTCACCAACGACGCCGCACGGACCCGCTCCGGCTGGACGCTGCGCTTCGCGTTGCCGAGCGGGCAGCACATCACGCAGGCGTGGTCCGCGCAGGTGCAGCAGAGCGGCGCGGACGTCACCGTGAAGCCCGCGGCCTGGAACGGGACGCTCGCGCCGGGCGCCGGCGTCGAGCTCGGCTTCCTCGCGACCGACGACGGCGCGCACGCGGCGCCGACCGCGTTCACCCTCGACGGCGACGCCTGCCGGGTGGCCGGCTGAGGCCACACCCACCGGAGGTCTCGGGGGCCCGCCGGGCGGGCCCCCGAGCACCGGTCAGTAGCCCGCGCCCGCCGGCTGCTCGGGGGCAGCTGCGTCGTCCAGCGTGTCGAGCACCGTCGCGGTGCCGGACAGCCCCAGGCGCGTCGCGCCCGCGGCGATGAGGGCCCTGGCGGCCGCACCCGTCCGGATGCCGCCCGAAGCCTTGACGCCGAGGCGCCCGCCCACGGTCGCCGCCATGAGCTGCACCGCGTGCACGCTGGCGCCCCCGGCGGGGTGGAAGCCCGTGGAGGTCTTCACGAAGTCCGCTCCCGCGGCCTCCGCCGCACGGCACGCGCCGACGATCTGCGCGTCCGTCAGCGCCGCGGACTCGATGATCACCTTGAGCACGATCGGCGCGGGCACGGCCGCCCGCACGGTCGCGATGTCGCGCTCGACGGCCGACCAGCGCTCCTGGATCGCCGCGCCGATGTCGATGACCATGTCGACCTCGTCGGCGCCGTCGGTCATGGAGCGCGCAGCCTCCGCGGCCTTGACCTCGCTGTGGTGCTTGCCCGAGGGGAAGCCGCAGACCGTCGCGACCTTCACGCCCGCGGCGTCGACGGGCAGCATCGACGGCGACACGCAGATCGAGTAGACGCCGAGCCGCTTGGCCTCCTCCACGAGCGCGGCGACGTCGGCCGGCGTGGCCTCGGGCTTCAGCAGGGTGTGGTCGACCATCGCCGCCACGGCCGCGCGGGTCAGGGGGGCCTCGTTGGGTGTCATGCTCGGTGCCGTCCGTTCGTCGGGGTGTACGCGGGTTCGATGACGCCCTCCACGAGGGCCGCCCGCTCGTCGTGGTGGATGAAGGCGCTCCACGCGGCGGTCACCGTCGCGTCGCGCAGGTCGGCGAGCTCCCAGCCCGCCTCGGCCAGCAGGTGCATCTCGCGGCTCAGGCTCGTGCCGCACATCAGCCGGTTGTCGGAGTTGATCGTGACGGCGAAGCCGAGGGCGTCGAGCACGGTGATGGGGTGCTCCGCGACGGAGGGGACGCCGCCCGTCTGGACGTTCGACGTCGGGCACAGCTCGAGCGTCGTCTGCGTGTCCCGGACCCAGTGCGCGAGGGGCCCGAGCCGGGCTCCCGCGAGGCCCCACGGGTCGTCCTCGCCAGGCGTCCCGAGCACGACGTCGTCCGCCACGCGCATACCGTGCCCGATGCGCTGCGCGAGGCCGAGGTGCAGCGCGTCGGCGATCGACTCCAGGCCCGCCGCCTCGCCCGCGTGGATCGTCACCGGGAAGCTCGCGCGGCGCAGGCGCTGCAGCGCCGGGACGTGCGGGGCCAGCCCGTAGGTGGCCTCCGGGCCGGCGACGTCGAAGCCGACGACGCCGCGGTCCCGGTTGGCGAGCGCGAGGTCCGCCGTCCACTCGGCGGCGGTGCCGTGGCGCAGCGCGGTCACGAGCTGACCGACCCGGATGCGGCCGCCGCCCGCGACGACGTCCGCGACGCCCTCGTCGAGGCCCTCCTGCACGGCCTCCACGACCTGCTGCGGCGTGAGCCCGGCGTGCAGGTGCTGCTCGGGCGCGTACCGGAGCTCGGCGTACACGACGCCGTCGTCGGCGAGGTCCACCACCGCCTCCCGCGCGATGCGCCGCAGGTGCTCGACCCGCTGCATCATCGGCAGCACGTTGTCGAACGTCGTCAGGAACCGCTCCAGCGACCCCGACGACGCCGCGGCGACGAACCACGCGCCCAGCTCCTCGGGATCCGCGGTGGGCAGGGCGTGCCCCACCTCCGCCGCCAGCTCGACCAGCGTCCCCGGCCGCGGGCCACCGTCGAGGTGCTCGTGCAGCGCCACCTTCGGCAGTGCGCGGATCGTCTCCAGGCTGAGGCTCATGGCCTCACGCTACCGGTCGGTACCTAGGCTTCCGGGTACTCCTCGGCCTCGTCCTCGGGCACCTCCATCGCCTGCTCGACGACGTCCGGCTCCGTGGCCTCGTCGCGCAGGTCCGGCCGGGGTGCGGCGGGCTGGTGCTCCGGGTCGACCGGCACGGTGGTCCGGTCGGGCTCGGGGACCTCCGCCTCGACCGGCGGGACCAGTCCGGCGTCCGCCCACGTGTTCTCACCGGGGGTCGTGCTCATCGCGCGCCTCCTCTGCTCGGGCCGTCACGTCCATCGTGGCCCCGGAGCGGCGCGGGTGCCACCCCGTCAGGCCGGTCGCGGCGGCAGCACCCAGACGAGCCTGGACCAGCCGCCCAGGGCCGCGCGCCGACCACCCGTCCCGGCCAGGTCCTCCTCGGGCGCCGTCACCACGGCCCCGGCACCGGGCTCGAAGATCCGCAGGCCCTGCGACGAGCGCCCGACAGCGAGCACCACGTGCCGCGGGACCGCCGTCGCCCAGCCGTCCCCGCTGTCCCCGCCGCTGTAGAGCGGGACGGGCACCCCGGCGTCCACCGCGCGCCCGACGCCGTCGAGCAGGCGTCGCACGGCCGCGCCGTCGGCGGCGTCCACCGGGTGGTGGCCGTAGGTCACGCCGGGGAAG
>JAEWYD010000322.1 GCA_023462275.1 Actinomycetes bacterium | reverse complement strand
GTCCTCAGCTCCGGCGACGCGGGCCAGGTCGCCGCCGTCGCGACGGCCCGCGCGGCCGGGGCCACGGTCGTCACGGTGGCGGGCGGGGACCCGCGCGTCGACCCGGCAGACGTCCAGGCCGTCGCGGCCGCGGCACCACGCGCCACCGTCGCCCTCGGTACCACCTTCGGCACGCCGGAGTCCCTCGGCTGGAAGGTCGCCACCGCGGCCACCGGCGTCGAGCTGCCCGGCGGCGGCCAGACGATCCTGCCGAACCGCCGCATGGTCGCGATGTACGGCAGCCCCTCGTTCCCGGCGCTCGGGATCCTCGGCGAGCAGGACCTGCCGAGCAGCATCGCCCGCGCCCAGGGCCTCGCCGCGCAGTACCAGCCGCTCACGACCGACCGGGTGGTGCCGGCGTTCGAGATCATCGTGACGATCGCGTCGTCGGGCGCGGGCGACGACGGCAACTACTCCAACGAGCTGCCCGTGGACATGTTCGTGCCCTGGGTGGAGTCGGCCCGCGACGCCGGCGTGTACGTCGTCCTCGACCTGCAGCCCGGGCGGACGGACTTCCTCACCCAGGCCCGCCAGTACGAGCGGCTCCTGGAGTACCCGAACGTCGGCCTCGCGCTCGACCCCGAGTGGCGCCTCGCGCCCGACCAGGTGCACCTGCGCCAGATCGGGTCCGTCGGCGTGGACGAGGTCAACGCCGTCGTCGCCTACCTCGCAGACCTCACGCGGCAGCGCCACCTGCCCCAGAAGCTCTTCGTGCTGCACCAGTTCCAGCTGCGCATGATCGCCGGCCGGGAGCGGCTCGACACCTCCCGCGAGGAGCTCGCCACCGTCATCCACGTGGACGGGCAGGGCGGCCAGCCCGCCAAGGCGGGCACGTGGGCGGCGCTGCAGCAGGGTGCGCCCGCCGGCGTCGTGTGGGGCTGGAAGAACTTCATCGACGAGGACGTCCCGATGCTGACGCCCGACCAGACGTACGCGGTGCAGCCGCCACCGTTCCTCGTCAGCTACCAGTGACCGTCACCGGTGGCCCACCGGTGACGCGGGCTCAGGAGGCCTGGAGCTGCTGAGTCGGCACGAAGCCCAGCAGGTCGGCGTCGACCATGCCGGCGAGGCGCTGGAGGATCCCGGCCACGAGCTCGGGCTCAGGGGTGGTGTCGTGCGAGGGGACGACACTGGGCGGCTCGAACATGACTGCCATCCTTCGTTCGGTAACCCGGCTGACCCTGAGGGTCCCGTGGCTTTGCGTCCCCGCCTTGCGACGGGTTTGCCTTTTCGCTGTCGCCACCCAGGGTAGCCACGCCGTCGGCCAGGGGAAGACCCGAGGGTCCTGGACCGCGCTCCCACGCACCAGAATTCACTCCTTCGGCCCAAGCGCTGGGGCCGACGGCGCCCGCTCGCGCGTGTGAGCGCGCACAGCGCTCGTGACCTGCGGCGACGCCGGGAGGGCCGCCGACTCCTCACGCGCGGCCGGTTCCTGCCGATGGGAAGGGCTGGACGCGGACGAGGAGGGTCGGATGCAGGGAGTCGCCGGCGTCGCCGAACGCATCGCGGTCATCCAGGACCGCATCCGGGCGCTGAGCCCGCAGCCCGCCGCGGGCGCCTCGTTCGACGGCGTGCTGGGCATGGCGGTGCTCGCCCAGGCGAAGCGCACCACGGCGCCCGACGCCGCGGCTGCTGCCGGCGCCGCCAGCGCCGTCACCGCCCCATCCGCAGCCCAGCCGGAGGCTGTCGGCAGCGGCCTGGGCGCCGTCGACAGCAAGAACATCCCGATCGAGCTGAAGGCCTACGGCAACGGCCGCATCCCGGCCTCGGCGCTCAGCCCCATCGCGGGCAGCGACCACCAGCTGTGGACGCCCGCCGCCCGCTCCTTCGAGGCCATGCGCGCCGCCGCCGCGGCCGACGGCGTCACCATCGGGATCACCGACTCCTACCGGACGTACGACACCCAGGTGGACCTCGTCCGCCGCAAGGGCCTGTACTCCCAGGGCGGTCTCGCAGCCGAGCCCGGCACGAGCCGGCACGGCTGGGGCATCGCCCTGGACCTCAAGCTCGACTCGTCAGCGCAGTCGTGGATCCGCGCCAACGGCGCCACCTACGGCTTCCACGAGAACGTCGCGCGGGAGCCGTGGCACTGGGAGTACGAGCCGTTCAAGGCCTGACGGCGCGTTCGACCGCGCCTCAGCGGCGGTGCCTCAGACCGTGACGACCGAGAGCTTCCCGCTCCCGTAGCCCGACACGACGACGTCGAGGTCCATGCGCGGCAGCATGCCCCGCAGGCGCGAGTCGATGTCGGACGGCACGATCTCCCGCGGCGCGTACGCCTCGGCGAGGCGCACGTGCGGGGCGCCCTCGACGTTGAACAGCGTCGCGCCCACGTTGAGGATCTCGGAGGCGTTGTCGTACAGCGCCGGTGAGAGCAGCTCGGACCGCACGACGTCCTCGGCGATGCGGACGCCGAGCAGACCGATCGCCGCGCCGAGCGACGCGGACAACGCCAGGTCGAACAGCAGCAGCGCGCGCACCTGCATGGTGTCGTCGACGTAGACGCCCACCATGGCGCCCGGGTGCTTGCGCGGGTCGGCGCCCGTCGACGTCACCTCGACGTCGACGTCGCGGCCCAGCAGGCCCTCGAGCAGCTCCCGCACCTCGAGTGCGGTCGGCAGCGGTGTGGTCGGCGGCATCGTCTCCCTCTCACTCCAGGTACGGGTCGATGGTCTCGCGGAAGATGTCGGCCGTGAAGGGCTTCGAGATGAGGAACAGGGCCCCCGCAGCCTCGGCCTGGGCGCGCATCTCCGGCGAGCCCTCCGAGGTCACGAACGCGAACGGCGTGTCCACGCCGGCCGCGCGCAGGCTCTGCAGCAGCTCGATGCCCGTCATCTCCGGCATGTTCCAGTCGGACAGCACGAAGTCCGGCGGGTCGGCGCACACGGCGTCGAACGCGGCCTTGCCGTCGCCCGCCTCCGTGATGTCCCACCAGTCGTAGCCCGCCTGCCGCAGCGTGCGGATCACGATCTGCCGCATCACCCGGCTGTCATCAGCCACGAGGACGCGCATGGCAGCCACCTCCCTCCTCGGCGCCCGGCGTCGCCGCCCGGCGTCCCTCGTCAGTCGTCCGCAGGATCACGGCAGACTCCACAGCGTGATCACGAGCGGCAGCCCACGCCAGTCGAGGGCCAGCTCGTAGATCAGGTCGTCGGCGTTCGTCGGCGGCCGGTCGTGGCTCACCTCCGGCAGCGTCAGCGCGCCGGGCTCGGGGACGAGCGCCTTGAGGTTGCCGCCGACGACGTTGGCGACCTCCCCGAGCGCGTCCTGCAGGTCGGCGTCCCCGACGTGCTCGTCGGCTTCCATCATCAGCAGCGCCCGCGCGATGCGCTGGGCCGTCGGCTCCTCCGTGGTGAGGAGGACCCGCCCCTGGCCGTGCACGTCGACCCAGGCGTGCACGACGTCGTCGAGCACCGGGTCCGGGCCGTCCCAGGCGCGCAGGTGCCCGGCCTCGCCGTCGATCATCGCCGAGAAGACCTCCTCGGCGATGGTGTAGACGGGGTCCGTGCCGTGGAAGTCCAGGGTGTCCACGTCGAAGGTCATGCCGACTCCTGCAGTTCGACCAGCCCGAGCAGCTGGAGCTTGTCCCGGATCGCGTCCGGCGTGAACGGCTTGATGACGTACTCGTGGGCGCCCGCCGCGAGCGCCCGCACGATCTGGCCCTGCTCGCTCTCGGTCGTGACCATCATCAGCGTCACGTCCCGCCAGCGGCCGTCGCGGCGGACCGCCGTGACGAACCCGAGGCCGTCGAGGTTCGGCATGTTCCAGTCGATGCACGCCAGGTCGACCTCGAGGCCCTCCTCGAGGGCGTCGAGCGCCTCCTGGCCGTCACCGGCCTCGACGGTCTCGAAGCCCAGCGGCCGCAGGATGCCCGCGATGATGCGCCGCATCGTGCGCGAGTCGTCGATCACGAGTGCCTTCATGCTGCCCTCCGGGTGTTCCGGTACACGGCGCCCCGCCCCACGGGGACCCGTTCCCACGAGTCGTCGATGCCCAAGGTCGTCTCGGCGGCTCCGAGCACGAGGTACCCGCCGGGGCGCGTGACGCGCTGGATCCGGCGCAGGACGTCCTGCTTGGTCGCCAGGTCGAAGTAGATGAGGACGTTGCGCAGGAACACCACGTCGAACGGTCCGCCCAGCGGCGGCGGCTCGAGCAGGTTGTGCCGGCGGAACGTGATCTGGTCGCGCAGCGCCGGGGCGACCTCCCAGTCGGCGCCCGAGCGGGCGAAGTGGCGCACGAGCATGGCCGCGGGCAGGCCGCGGTTGATCTCGAGCTGGCTGTAGCGGCCGGACTGCGCGCGGTCGATCATCTCGGCCGACAGGTCGGTGGCGAGGATCTGGGTCTGGCCGGGGCCGAGGTGGTCGGCCAGCACCATCGCGATCGAGTACGGCTCCTGGCCGCTCGAGCACGCCGCGGACCAGACGCGCAGCGGGAACAGCGGCCCGCCCGCGCGCAGCTCGGGGAGGATGTGCTCGGTCAGCGCGGTGAACGGCTGGGCGTCGCGGAACCACGAGGTCTCGTTCGTGGTCAGCGCGTCGACGATCAGCTCGAGCCGGGCCGGGTGCGGGGCCTGGCGCAGCTCGCGCACGTACGCGTCGACGTTGCCGGCGGCGGATGCCCGGGCGAGCGGCAGGAGCCGACCCTCGACCAGGTACTCCTTGCCGGACTCGAGCACGATGCCGCTGCGCTGGCGGACGAGGTTGGCGACGTAGGTGAAGCTCTCGGCGGTGATGCTCACGCGGCACCTCCCGCCCGCGTCGCGGGGCGGCCCAGCACGGTGCGCTGGACGGCGTCGGCGACCTCGGGCAGGGGAAGGACCGCGTGCGCGCCGGGGCCCGTGGCGACCGCGCCCGGCATGCCCCACACGACGGAGGTCGCCTCGTCCTGCACGTAGACGCGACCCCCGGCGTCGATCACCTGGCGGCTGGCGGTGCGGCCGTCGGAGCCCATGCCGGTGAGCACGACCGCGAGGAGGTCCCCGCCGTAGACGCCGACGGCCGAGCTGAACATCACGTCGACCGACGGCCGGCAGTAGTTGACGGGCGGCCCCTGGGTGAGCCTGGTCCGCACGGACGTGCCGGAGCGGGCCAGCTCGAGGTGGTAGTCGCCCGGGGCGATGTAGACGGTGCCCGGGGCGAGCTCCTCGCCGCCGGTGACCTCGACGACGCTCGCGGGCCCCAGCCGGTCGAGGCGGGCGGCGAGCTGGCGCGTGAAGACCGGCGGCATGTGCTGCACGACGACGACGGGCACGGGCAGGCGGACCGTCAGGCCCCGGATCAGGTGCGAGAGGGCCTCGGGCCCACCGGTCGAGGAGCCGACGACGACGGCGCGCACCTGGCGCGGCTCGGGCGCCGGCAGGAGCCGGACGGCGGGCCGCTCCGGCACCGCCGACGGCGCGGCGGGGCGGGCGGTCCGCGTGCCCGACGCCCCGGCCACGGCGGGCGCGGCGTGCCCCGTGCCGCGCGGGACGAGGGCGTGGATCTTCGGGAGCAGCTGCTCGGCCACGCGCTGGAGCGCCTCGGCGAGGCTGCCGACGCCGCTGGGCTTGGTCACGTAGTCGGTGGCCCCCGCGGCGAGCGCGTCCAGGGTGGCCGACGCGCCACGGTCCGTCAGCGTCGAGAACATGATGATCGGCATCCGGTGCCCGGCGGCCCGCAGCTCCCGCACGGTGGCGATCCCGTCGAGGACCGGCATCTCCACGTCCATCGTGACGAGGTCGGGCTTGAGCTGCGCCACCTTGCCGAGGGCGATCTGCCCGTTGGCGGCGACACCGACCACCTCGATCGCCGGGTCCTCGGCGAGGGCGCCGACGAGGAGCCGGCGGACGACGACGGAGTCGTCGACCACGAGCACGGTCACGGGGGACACGGGGCCTGCCTCCGGTGGGTCGATCGGTCGGGGGGATGCCTACGGCTTCCGATCGACCGCGGGTGAAGACCGGCGTCGGGCGGGTCAGTAGCGGAAGGTCGCGATGCGGCCGCGCAGGTCCTCCGCCATGGCGGCGAGCTCGCGGGTCGCCGTCTCCATCTGCGCGACGACCTCGGTCGTCGCGCCGGCGGCGGTGGCGACGCCCGTGATGGTGGACGCGATCTCCGAGGAGCCGGTGGCCGCCTCGTTCACGCCGCGCGACATCTCCGTCGTCGTGGCGGTCTGCTCCTCCACCGCCGAGGCGATGGTCAGCTGGTAGTCGTTGATGGAGGCGATGATCTGGGCGATCTCCTCGATGGCGGCGACGGCGCCCGTCGTGTCGGCCTGGATGGCCTCGACCCGGCGGCCGATGTCCTCGGTCGCCTTGGCCGTCTCCTGCGCCAGCTCCTTGACCTCACCGGCCACGACCGCGAAGCCCTTGCCGGCCTCCCCGGCCCGCGCCGCCTCGATCGTCGCGTTCAGGGCCAGCAGGTTCGTCTGCTCCGCGATCGACGTGATCACCTTCACGACGTCGCCGATCTCGCGGCTGGAGACCCCGAGGCGCGCGACCGTCTGGTTCGTGACCTCGGCCGCCTGCGTCGCCCGTGCCGCGACCCCGGCCGCCTCGTGCGCGTTCTGCGCGATCTCGCGGATCGAGGCGCCCATCTGCTCCGCGCCCGCCGCCACCGACTGCACGTTGCGCGACACCTGCTCGGCGGCCGCCGCCACGACCCCGGCCTGGGCCGACGTCTCCTCCGCGCCGGAGGCCACCTGGGCGCCGGACGCGGACATCTCCTCCGCGGAGCTCGCGACGGCGTCGGACACCTCGCCGACGCCGGCGAGCGTCGTGCGGAGCGCGCGCTGGGCGACGACGAGCTCGGCGGCCATCCGGCCCAGCTCGTCGACGGACCGCACCTCGGGCTCGACCGTCAGGTCGCCGGCGGCCATCGCCGTCACCGAGCGCTGCATCTCGACGGCCGCGTGCCGGATCGTCCGGGCGACCTGCCAGCCCAGGCCCAGGGTGACCAGGCCGACGACGGCGAGCACCACGAACATCGTGCGCTCGGCGCTGCCGCCCTCGTCGGCGGAGCGCGCGGCGATGTCGTCGGTGTAGACCACGATCTCCGCGGCCGCCGAGTCGAGGGCGTCGACGTAGGTGTCCTTGGCCGGCTCCGCCTTGGTCTGCAGGACCTCCTCGAAGGTGTCGCGGTCGTCCGCGAGGGCGGCCGGGACCAGCTCGGTGTCGCGGATCTGCTGCCACTGCGCCCAGCCGTCGACGAACGTCTGCCACTGCGTCGGCTTGGTGTCACCCACCGCCGCCTCGAACGCGGTGATCGCCTCGGCCAACTCGGCGTCGTTCGACGCCTGGTCGGACTGCCAGGACTTCTTGTCGGCGTCCGAGGGGGCGGCCGCGATCTGGGCGACGAGCATGCGGGCCTTGAGCTGGTCCTGGTGGATCGTCTGGAGCGGGGCGGAGACCGACGCCTCGACCATCGCCAGGCTGGCCGCGTTGTCCGTGAGGCTGCGGATCGCACCGATCGCGATCGCGCCGCTCGCCAGGGCCGCCACGAGGAAGAGCGCGACGGTGCCGAGGATCTTGCTCCGCACGGACCCCGTGACGAGGTGCAGGCCGAACCGCGCCCGGCGGGCAGGGGTAGTGGTGGTCATGGGGTCTCCTTCGTGGTCCTGGGTGACTGATCGCCCGTGGCCGCGCTCCCGTGATCGACCGCGCGGGTGAAGTCGGGGGCGGTCAGAAGCGGAAGCTGCCGATGCGGCTGCGCAGGTCCTCCGACATCGCGGCCAGCTCGCGGATGGCGGTCTCCATCTGCCCGACGACCTGCGTCGTCGTGCCCGCGGCCGTCGCGACGCCGGTGATGTTCGCGGCGATCTCCGCCGAGCCGGTGGCGGCCTCGGCGACACCGCGGGACATCTCCGTCGTCGTCGCCGTCTGCTCCTCCACCGCCGAGGCGATGGTCAGCTGGTAGTCGTTGATCGTCGCGATGATCTGCGCGATCTCCTCGATCGCGGCCACGGCCCCGGTGGTGTCGGCCTGGATGGCGGCGACGCGGCGACCGATGTCCTCGGTCGCCTTGGCCGTCTCCTGCGCCAGGTCCTTGACCTCGCCGGCGACGACGGCGAAGCCCTTGCCCGCCTCGCCGGCCCGCGCCGCCTCGATGGTCGCGTTGAGCGCGAGCAGGTTCGTCTGCTCCGCGATCGTGGTGATCACCTTGACGACGTCGCCGATCTCCTTGCTCGAGACGCCCAGGCGGGCCACGGTCTGCGTGGTCGACGCCGCCGCCGTCGTGGCCTGCGCCGCGACGCGCGCAGCCTCGTTCGCGTTCTGCGCGATCTCCCGGATCGACGCGCCCATCTGCTCCGCGCCGGCTGCGACCGCCTGCACGTTGCGCGACACCTGCTCGGCCGCCGCCGCCACCACGCCGGCCTGCGCCGACGTCTCCTCCGCACCGGAGGCGACCTGGGCCCCGGCCGCCGACATCTCCTCGGCCGACCCGGCGACCGCCTCGGACACCTCGCCGACCTGGGCGAGCGTCGTGCGCAGCGACTCCTGGGCGTGCGCCAGGCTCTCCGCCATCTGGCCCAGCTCGTCCCGGCCGTGCACGGTCGGCGGCACCGTCAGGTCGCCGGTCGCGAGGGCGTCCACGCTCCGCTTGACGTCGACGACCGACTGCCGGATCGCCCGGGCCAGCAGGACGCCGATGACCACCGCGACGGCCAGCCCTGCCACCGCGACGACGAGCATCGTCCGCAGCGCGGCGTCCGCGTCGGCCTCGGCGTCAGCGGTGTGCGCGGCCGTCGTCTCGGAGATGTGTGTCGAGAGGGCCGCCAGGGCGGCGACCAGGG
The DNA here is from genome assembly GCA_023462275.1 of Actinomycetes bacterium. Classification (GTDB taxonomy): domain Bacteria; phylum Actinomycetota; class Actinomycetes; order Actinomycetales; family Cellulomonadaceae; genus Actinotalea. The sequence continues at coordinate 3,077 of JAEWYD010000322.1, read as the reverse complement.
CGTCGCCCTCGTCGGCGAGCGCGCCGCGCGCGTCGACCCAGGCCTCGCGGTCGTCCGCCATCGCCGCGGGCATGACGTCGGCGTCGACGCCGGCGCGGTACTCCTGGTAGGCGTTCTGGAAGGCCGTCCACTCCTGCGGCAGCGGGCCGAGCTTCTCCTGCGCCGTCGTGGCGAACTGCGTCATCTCGTCGCCGAACGTCGCGTAGGCGGCCTGGACGGAGTCGTACTGCGTCTGCTTGTCGGCGTCGGTCACGTACGCCGGCACGGCGGTGACGCCGAGACGGACCGCCCACAGGCCGTCCTTGAGCTGCGACAGCGAGTCGCCGACCTCCGCCTGGGTGTCCGCCGCGTCGTGCGCGCTCTGCTTGAGGCCGGTCAGCGCCGACGCCGCGAAGGTGGTGATGACGGCCACGACGACCGCGAGGACGGCCACGAGGGCGAGGATCTTCACCCGGACCGATCGGTCGGCGACGAGGTGGCGCTGGGCGGGTGACGCGGTCGGCGATGCCATCGGGGACTCCTGTGCGGGGGGTGCGTCCGGACGTGCGCGCCGGAGGCTGACCCTCCGATCGGCAGCGCGGCGGCCCTCGCCAGCAAAACGGGGTCGAAGATCACCCCCTCGGCGGCGGATCAGTACGTGAAGGCGCCCAGGCGCTCGCGCAGGTCCGCGGACACGGCGGTGAGCTCGCGGATCGCGGACTCCATCTCCGTGACGACCTGCGTCGTCGTGCCCGCCGCGGTCGCCACCCCGTCGATGTTCGCCGCGATCTCGCCGGAGCCCGTCGCGGCCTCGACGACCCCCCGGGACATCTCCGTCGTCGTGGCGGTCTGCTGCTCGACGGCCGACGCGATCGTCAGCTGGTAGTCGTTGATGGTCGCGATGACCTGCGAGATCTGCTCGATCGCGGCCACCGCGCCGGTCGTGTCGGCCTGGATGGCGGCCACGCGGCGGCCGATGTCCTCCGTCGCCTTCGCCGTCTCCTGGGCCAGCTCCTTCACCTCGCCGGCGACGACGGCGAAGCCCCGGCCCGCCTCGCCGGCCCGGGCGGCCTCGATGGTCGCGTTGAGCGCGAGCAGGTTCGTCTGCTCGGCGATCGTGGTGATCACCTTGACGACGTCGCCGATCTCGCGGCTGGAGACGCCGAGACGCGCCACGGTCTGCGTCGTGGCGGCGGCGGCCTCCGTGGCCTGCGCGGCCACCCGCGCCGCCTCGTGCGCGTTCTGCGCGATCTCGCGGATCGACGCACCCATCTGCTCCGCGCCCGCCGCGACGGCCTGCACGTTGCGGGACACCTCGGCTGCCGCCGCGGCGACGACGCCGGCCTGCGCCGACGTCTCCTCGGCGCCGGAGGCCACCTGGGCGCCTGAGGCGAGGAGGCGCTCGGCGGACCCGGAGACGGACCCGGCCACCTCGCCCACCCGCTCGAGCGTGCCGCGCAGGGCCACCTGCGCCTTGTCCAGCGAGCGCGCCATCGCACCGATCTCGTCGCGGGTCTGCACCCGCGCCGTGCGCGTCAGGTCCCCGTCGGCGAGCGCGTCGAGGGACGCGGCCATGGCCCCGACGGACCGGCGGATCGAGCGCGCGACCACCACACCGGCGGCGCCGGACAGCAGGACCCCCACGGCGATCGCCACGATGACGAGCAGCCGGGTGCGGTCCGCCTGCGCCTGGGCGTCGGCGGCGACGTCCGCGAGGTAGGCGTCGAGGTGCTCCTGGACCGCGGCGAGCTCGGACTGGACCCCGTCGATGAGGTCCTGGCCGCGGGCCGTGCGGATCGCCTCGACGGCGTTGCGGTCCTCGTTCTGCGCGGCGGGGATCATCGCGTCGTCGCGCAGGGACGTCCAGTCCGCCCAGTCCTCGCGGAAGGCCGCCCAGTCCGCGTCCGGGCGCGCGCTGTCGGCACCGAGGGCACCGTCGACGACGGCCGCGGCCTCCGCCAGCCTCTCGTCGGCCGCCGGGACCTGCCGGATCCAGTTGTCCCGCTGCGGCGCCGTCGCCGCGGCGACCACCTGCGCGACGAGCATCTGCGCGGCCACCTGCTCCCGCTGCACGGCGCTCAGCGCCGCGCTCACGGTCGTCTGCGTCTCGACGACGGAGTCCGTGCGGGCGGCGAGCGTCGAGATGCCGCCCACCGCGACGGCGCCGGCGACGACCGCGCACACGACGAGCACCGCGACGACGCCGAGCACCTTCGCCGAGACGCCGAGCCGGTCGAGCGCGGCCGCGCGGGTCCATGCTGCCGGCGTGCGCAAGATGCGGGGCATGCGGGCTCCTCCGGTCGGGGTGTCGGCGTCAGATCCGCAGCGAGGCGAAGTCGGCGCGCAGGCCGGCCGCCGTCTCGGCCAGCTGCTGGAGGGCGGCACCCATCTGGGCGACGACCTCGGACGTGGTCGCGGCGGCCTCGGCAACGCCGGTGATCTTCTCGGCGATCTGCGTCGACCCCGTCGCGGCCTCGGCGACGCCGCGGGTCATCTCCGCCGTGGTCGCCGTCTGCTCCTCCACAGCCGAGGCGATGGTCAGCTGGTAGCTGTTGATCTGCGCGACGATGCTGGAGATCTGCCCGATCGCGGCGACGGCGTGCTCGGTGTCGGCCTGGATGGCCTCGACGCGGCGACCGATGTCCTCGGTCGCCTTGGCCGTCTCCTGCGCCAGCTCCTTGACCTCACCGGCCACGACCGCGAAGCCCTTGCCGGCCTCACCGGCCCGCGCCGCCTCGATCGTCGCGTTCAGCGCCAGCAGGTTCGTCTGCTCCGCGATCGACGTGATCACCTTCACCACGTCCCCGATCTCCTGCGAGGACGTGCCCAGGCGCGCCACGGTCTGCGTCGTGGCCGCGGCGACGTCGGTCGCCTGCTCGGCCACGCGCGCCGCCTCGTGCGCGTTCTGCGCGATCTCGCGGATCGAGGCGCCCATCTGCTCCGCGCCCGCGGCGACCGCCTGGACGTTGAGCGAGACCTGCTCCGCCGCCACGGCGACCACGCCGGCCTGCGCCGACGTCTCCTCCGTGCCGGCCGCCACCCGCGCACCCGCCGCCGTCGTCTCCTCGGCGGCCGCGCCGATCACCGCAGTCGCGCCC
>JAEWYD010000321.1 GCA_023462275.1 Actinomycetes bacterium | reverse complement strand
GGCGGGGCGGGTGAGCTCGGCGGGCGGGGCGGGTGAGCTCGGCGGGCGGGGCGGGTGAGGTCCGCGGCGCGGGCGGGTGAGGTCGGCGGGCCTACGGGTGAGGTCCCGCGCGCGGGCAGCGCGGCCTGGGATCATCCGTGCGTGGGAGTGCACCTCTCCGCGCGCGGCTGGCTCGCCGTCGCCGCGGTCCCCCTGCTGGCCGGCGTCGTCCTCGTCGTGACCGACAGCGCCTGGTGGTTCACCGGCGTGCTGCTGGGCGGCGTGGCCGCGACGGTCGTGGCCGTCACGCGGGCGGAGGACCGGCGCTCGGCCGCGTCGCCCCCTTCGCCCCGGCGGAGCTCCCCACGCTCCTCGACCTGGCGTGCGACCTGGCGGACGCCGTCGAGCAGGACGACGGCGCACCACCCCACGACCCACCGGGCAACGACCACCGCGCTCGCTAGAGTCGGCCCGTGAGCGCGCTGCCGGCACGGGTGTCCGAGACGTTCGATCCCACGCGCTGGCGCGACGTCGTCGGCTTCGAGGACCTGACCGACGTGACGTACCACCGCGGGGTGGCGCGGTCCGCCGACGACGAGCGCGACCTGCCGGTGGTCCGGGTCGCCTTCCACCGGCCCGAGGTGCGCAACGCGTTCCGACCGCACACCGTCGACGAGCTCGCCCGGGTGCTCGACCACGCCCGGATGTCGCCGGACGTGGGCGTCGTCCTGCTGACGGGCAACGGGCCCAGCCCGCGTGACGGCGGGTGGGCGTTCTGCTCGGGCGGCGACCAGCGCATCCGCGGCCGCGACGGCTACCGGTACACGAGCGACCCGGCCGACGCGACGGCGTCGGCCATCGACCCGGCGCGCGCCGGCCGGCTGCACATCCTCGAGGTGCAGCGCCTCATCCGGACCATGCCCAAGGTGGTCGTCGCCGTCGTCGACGGCTGGGCGGCCGGCGGCGGGCACTCCCTGCACGTCGTGAGCGACCTCACGATCGCTTGCCGCGAGCACGGCCGGTTCAAGCAGACGGACGCCGACGTCGGCTCGTTCGACGGCGGGTACGGCTCGGCGCTGCTCGCCCGCCAGGTCGGCCAGAAGCGGGCTCGGGAGATCTTCTTCCTGGCCCGCGAGTACTCCGCGCAGGACGCCGAGGCGTGGGGCGCGATCAACGAGGTCGCCGAGCACGCGGACCTCGAGACCCTCGCGCTTGAGTACGCCCGCACCATCGCCGGCAAGTCGCCGCAGGCGGTGCGGATGCTGAAGTTCGCCTTCAACCTGGCCGACGACGGGCTCGCCGGTCAGCAGGTGTTCGCCGGCGAGGCCACCCGCCTCGCCTACATGACGGACGAGGCCGTCGAGGGCCGGGACTCGTTCCTGGAGAAGCGGCCGCCGGACTGGTCGGGGTTCCCGTACTACTTCTGATCGCGCTACTTCTGATCGCGCGGGGCCCGTCGGGTGCTGAGCGCGCTGCCCGTCGGGTGCTGAGCGCCAGCGAGGGCCGGGTGCGCGCCCCCCTCCCGGGCGCGGACCCGACCCTCGAGCGGCGCCGCCGGCCCGGGGGGACACCGTCCCGGGCGCGGCGGCACCCTCCGGTCAGCCGGTGACGAACCAGGCGCCGAAGCCGAGGACGGTGGAGGCCGCGAAGGCCGCAGCACCGACCAGGATGCCGAGCAGTGCGAGGACGGCGACGGCGACGGGGACGGCGGACCGCAGCCGCTCGGAGCGGATGCGCTCGAGCTCGACCTCGTCGATGCCGGAAGCGGTGATCTGTGCCATGCCTCAAGGCTGCCCGCGGCGCCCCGGCGGCCGGATCGGCCCCGCGTCGCGTCGTCGGGTGCCCCGATTCACCCCGCGGAACCACAACGAACGGGTCGGGTCATCCCGCAGGACTACGCCCGCGCGCCCATCGGTCCGGTCCGCACCGGTCCCGTCCCGATCGGGCCCGACCGCACCGACCCGCGCGCCCGGTTCCCGCGCACGCCCCCGCCCGCCGATCCCGTCACCCGTTGATCGCGCGTCGATTCCGTCTACACCAGCCCCGCCGCACGCGTCCCACGTAGACACGATCGCGGCGGGGCGAGGCGCGTCGGGAGCACCGGCCGCCAGGGCACCACAGTCGGCAGGGCACCAGCACCCGCCGCCAGGGCACCACAGTCGGCAGGGCACCAGCACCGGCCGCCAGGGCACCGCCGTCGGCAGCGGGGGTACTAGCCGACGGTGAGCGACCCGCTCCCAGCCGGCACGAGCTCCACCCAGGTGTTGCCGGGCGCGAGCAGGATCGGCGTCCCGTCGGCCGCGGTCAGCAGCAGCGGGTCGTCCTGCGACGCCTTGTGCCAGCGGCCGGTGACGACCTTGCCGCCGGTGGCCACGGACGCGTCGCCCTCGCCGACCAGCTCGTACGTCGGCACGATCGCGCCGTTCTGCGCGCCGTACGGGGTGCCCGGGTGCCCCGCCGTCACCGCGACGACGTTGACGGCCGAGAGCCGTGCGCCGGACTCCGACGTCGCGGGGGTGCTGCCCTCGGAGCGCAGCCACGTGCCCGAGGCGGCGTCCCACGTCCACGTCGGGTCCGACTGGGAGGACAGGTGGAACGACAACGTCGTGGCCGGGGCGCCCGCGACGGCCGCGCTGGCCAGGGCGGCCTGCGCGGCGAACTGGAACTGGGGCGGCGGCGGCGCGGCGTGGTTGGCGTCGGCCTGCGCCGCGAACTTCGCGAGCGAGCCGTACACGTTGTGCGGTGCGGAGCGGCGGCTCACGCGGTAGAGACCGTCAGCCCCGGCGTCGTGGCTGATCGCCTGCAGGGACGAGCCCTGGACGAGCTGCAGGATGCCCGGCTGCCCGCCCGAGAACGCGATCAGGCCCTTGAGCGGCGAGGCGATCAGCGGGTCCATGGGCCGCACGGACCGGATGGGGCCGATCTCGTCCGGGTACTGGCTCTGGAACACGGCGACGAGCCGCGAGACGTCGAACTCGACGATCGTCTCCCAGACGACGTCGGCGAACTCCAGGCCCTTCTGCGGCCGGGCGACGTGGCTGTTCTCGATCTTGACGGCGATCGCGGGGCGCTGGGCGACGGCGTCGGTCGGGACACCGGTCAGCGGCCACACGACGGGGACCACGGGCTCCGGCGGCGCGACGCGGGCGTCGTCGATGCCCGGCGTCTGCGTGACGGGCGGCGGTGTGCGGACCGGCTCGGGCGAGCTGCTGCTGCACGCGGCGAGGGCGAGGGCCAGCAGGGCCGCCGACGTCCCCAGCAACGCCCGCCTCGTCCGACGGACACCGGTCGCGGTCGATCCCACCACTGCACCCTCCCTACCGGGCCCGACGGGCCGGTTCACTGCGGTCGGTTCACCACTGTACGGCGCTCGTAGGCTGGCCCGGTGCATCCCCGCGCGCTCACACCCGTGCCGGCCGACGGCCCGCTGGACGACCTCGTGCGGGCCCTGCGCGGCGCGCTGGACGGGTCTGGACCGGCGGTTGCGCCCGTCGCCGGGGG
>JAEWYD010000320.1 GCA_023462275.1 Actinomycetes bacterium | reverse complement strand
GCGTCGGGCCGCGACGGCGTCGGGCCGGCGGGGGCGAGGTGCCCGGCGAGGCGGCCGGCGCCGCTCCAGTCCACGGTCGGCTGCGCGCTCATCGCGTCACGCTATCGCGGCGCCGGCGTCAGCCCGCGGGCAGCGGCTGCGTCGCGAGCTGTGCGACGAAGTCGTCCATCGCGAGCCGCTGCGCGTCCTGACCGCCGGGCGTGCGGTCGGCGATGACCGCGAACGCGAGCAGCCGACCCTGCGTCGTCAGCACGGTGCCCGCGAGCGATGTGATGTTCGGCAGGCTTCCCGTCTTCGCGCGCACGAGCCCGCGGGCGGGCCCGCTGGTGTAGCGGTCCGCGAGCGTGCCCTGCCAGCCGGAGACGGGCAGGTCGACGACGACGGACGCGAGGTCCGGCCGCCCGGGCGCCGAGGCGAGCACGAGCAGGTCCACCAGCACGCGGGGCGGGATGAGCGTCCCGTCCGCCAGCCCGCTGCAGTCCGCGAGCTGCACGCCGGTGACGTCGACGAGCGTGCCGACCTCCTCGACCACGGCCTGCGTGGCGCCCGTGTACGTGGCGGGGAGCCCGCGGGCGATCGCGACGAGGCGGCCCAGGACGTCGGCCGTCGTGTTGTCCGACTCCCGGATCGTGTGCGCGACGATCGCGCGCAGGGGCGCGGACTCGACGGCGGCGAGCTGCTGGGCGCCCGCGGGGGCGGTGCCGCGCGTCGGCCCCGCGACCGTGACGCCCTGGGCGGTCAGGAGCGCCGCGAACTGGGTCGCGGCCTGCAGGGCCGGGTCGGGGTACCGCACGGCGTACGGCGCGTCCTTTGTCTTCCCACCGTCCACCGCGAGCGCCGCCGTCGGCGCAACGTACTGGTTGTGGCCGGGGTGCCAGCCCGGGTTCCAGCCCGGCCCGGTGAAGAGGGTGTCGTCCAGCACCAGCGTGACCTGCGTGGTGCCCGACGCCGCGAGCGCGCGGGCCGTGGCCCGGGCGAGGTCCCCCAGGCCGGCGCGGCCGACGACGGCCGTCGGGTCGCCGGCGTCGGGCGCCAGCTCCATGTCGCCGTGCCCGACGAGCACGATCGTGCCGGGCGCGGCCTGGACCACCTCGGTCGTCAGCGTCGCCTCGGGGTCGAGCGTCGCGGCCGCCGCGACGGCGGTGAGCAGCTTGGTCGTCGATGCCGGCGTGCGCGGCGTGCTGCCGTCGACGTCGGCCAGGGTCGTGCCGGTGAGGACGTCCGTCACGACGACGCCGGCGGCCCCGCCCAGGCGGCTGTCGGCGGCCAGTGCCGTGGCTAGCGCGGTGACGGCGTCGGCCGAGGGTTCGGGCGCGTCCGCGTCGAGGTGGTCGACCACCACCTGCAGCGGCGCGGGCGCGATGGCCCCGGGCGCCGTCGGGAACGGCGCGGGCGTGGGGGGTGCCGGCTCGAGCGTGAGGCGACCGGGCACGACGTCGTACGCGTCGGCCGCGGCGTAGCCGCCCGCGCCCAGCACCAGGACCAGCGCGACCGTGCCCAGCACCCGGCCGGTCCTGCGTGCCATGAGACCCTTGCTCCCTACCCTCGGCGGCGCGGATCGCCGCTCGTGCGCCACACTAATGACCAACGGGCGTCGGCCGAGGCGCGACCGGGCCGGTGAGACGGACCGGCGAGAACGGGCCAGTGAGAAGGAGAGCCGTGGAGTTCGACGTCACCATCGAGATCCCCAAGGGCCAGCGGAACAAGTACGAGCTGGACCACGCCACCGGGCGGATCCGACTCGACCGCATGCTCTTCACCTCCACGCGGTACCCCGACGACTACGGCTTCATCGAGGGCACGCTCGGCGAGGACGGCGACCCGCTGGACGCCCTGGTGCTGCTCGAGGAGCCGACCTTCCCCGGCTGCCTGATCCGCTGCCGCGCGCTGGGCATGTTCCGCATGCGCGACGAGGCGGGCGGTGACGACAAGGTGCTGTGCGTGCCCGCCGGCGACCAGCGGGCCTCCTGGCGGCAGGACATCGACGACGTCTCGGAGTTCCACCGCCTCGAGATCCAGCACTTCTTCGAGGTCTACAAGGACCTCGAGCCCGGCAAGTCCGTGGAGGGCGCCTACTGGGCGGACCGCGTGGCCGCCGAGGCGGAGATCCAGGCGTCGCGCCAGCGGGCGATCGACGCCGGGTACCACATCGCCCACTGACGGGCGGGCCGCTCGCCCGGCCACACCCATCCGCCACACCCATCCGCCACACCCATCCGCCGAGTTCGAGGCTTCTGCGCGAGTTCGAGGATCGGAAGCCTCGAACTGGACCGGAAACCTCGAACTCGAGGGACGTCGCCGTGCGGGCCGGGCCGAGATGGGCACCGGCGACGTCAGAGGCGCGGCGGCGACGTCAGAGGCGCGGCGAGGAGGTCAGGGCCGGCCGGCGTACGGCATCGTGCCGGCCCAGCGGATCGCGGTGACCCGCACGGGCACGCCCGGCCGCGAGGCCTCCACCATCTGACCGTTGCCGCTGAACATCGCGACGTGGTGGATGGAGTCGGGGTTCGCGGGGTCGTCGCCCCAGAAGATGAGGTCGCCGGGCCGCATCTGGTCGTACGTGATCTTCTGGACCTGGCGGTACTGGTCGCGCGACGTCCGCTTGATGGAGACACCGGCCGCGCGCCAGGCGGACCCGGTGAGGCCGGAGCAGTCGAAGGAGTCCGGACCGGTCGCGCCCCACACGTACGGCTTGCCGACCTGGGCGACCGCCCAGGCGACCGCGGCCTCGCCCTGGGCGGCGGTGCCGCGCTGGGAGCCGGTGCCGAGCCCGTAGGGGTCGCCGGCCGGCGGGGCCTGCGTCGGCGGCGCGGTGGGCGTGCCGGGGTTCGACGTGCCGGGGTTCGACGTGCCGGGGTTGCTGGGCGGAGCGGGATCGCCGGGCGGAGCCGGGTTGCTCGGCGGGGCCGGGTTGCTCGGCGGGGCCGACGGCGTCCCCGGGCCGGACGGCGTGGCCGGCGTGCTCGACGTCGGGTGCGCGGCACGGGCAGCGGCGTCGGCGCGCGCCTGACGGTCCG
>JAEWYD010000319.1 GCA_023462275.1 Actinomycetes bacterium | reverse complement strand
GCCCGGTACGTCCGCGACGCGGCGATCGCCGTGCCCGTCGTGGCGGCCGTGGTGACCGCGGGCTGGCTCGGGCTCGGTCGGCACGGCGAGCCGCCGGTGACGATGCCGGTGCCCGCACCCGCGCCCTCCGTGAGCGCGGCACCGACCCGGACGCCCGGGGTCGAACCCGGCGACGCGGTCGAGGAGCCGGACCTCCCGCCGTACTACGCGATGCCCGCGGGCCTGCTCGACACCGTGGGTCCGGGCTGGGTGCTGGCCACGTACGCCCCGCGCTGGCTGGACAGCACGGCGTCGGCGCCGACGGCGGAGCTCGTCTTCCTCGTCGCGCCCGAGGGCACTCGCTACCTCGTCGCGCGGCTCGACCCCGGGGCGGCGTCGGTGGGCGGCGCGACCACCTGGACCGAGCACGAGCTCGTCTCGTGGCCCGCCGGGGGGCACAGCGCGGTGCTGCGGGAGGTCACGCACCGCTGGGTCGACGGCAGCGAGACGACCGAGCGCGGGGCCAGCCGGTCCCTGGACCTCGCCACCGGCGCGCTCATCTCGTCGGGCGCGGACGCCGCGGCACCGCCGCGCGGGCTCAGCCCGGACGCGTCCCTGGTGCTGCAGACGGACGACGACGGGACGATGGTCGTCACCCGCGTCGCCGACGGCAGCCGGGTCGCGACCCTGGCGCCACCGACCCCGGACGGCTGGTGCGAGCCGGCGGCGTGGTGGACGGCGGACAGCCTCCTCGCGTCGTGCATCGACGACACGCCCGCCGCCCGGTCCGGCGACGCCGTCGCGGCCGACCTCCACCCGCGCCTCGTCGTCGTGCCGGTGACGGAGTGGGGCGCCCGGTCCGGGACGGTCGTCCGCCCCCTGGCCGCCGGGGAGCCGTTCCCGGTCTGGTGGGAGAGCTCGGCGACCGTGGCGGACGGCGTCGTGGCGTGGCAGGGCGCGGAGCTGTCCGGCGCCCCGCAGTCCGCGGTCTGCCCGACGGGCGTCTACCTGCAGAACGGCGCCGACATCACGCGCCTGCCGGCGTCGACCGACCCGGACGTCGAGCTCAACCTCTACGAGGCGCGGGCGGTCGACGGCGCCGTGTACGTCGACGCGACGGGTGGCTGCTCGGGCGACGGCCGGCCGCACGTGCTCACGCGCTACGACGTCGCCACCGGCGCCACCACGACGCTGGTGGGCCTCCCCACGAGCACGGCGTGGTCGGGGGACCGGATGCTGCAGGGGCTGACCTCGTACGTAGTGCGCGGCGAGGGCGCCTGAGCCTCCGCGGTCGATTCCTGGCCGGGGACGCCGAAGGGCCCGGCACCCAGGTGCCGGGCCCTTCGGCTGAGTCGATCCGAGGTGCGGGCCGGGGCCCGCTACTGCCTACCTCAGCGCTCGATCTCGCCCCGGATGAACGCCTCGAGCCGCTCGCGGCCCTCGGTGTCCTCCATCTGCACGGGCGGGGACTTCATGAAGTAGGTCGCGGCCGAGAGGATCGGGCCACCGACGCCGCGGTCCTTGGCGATCTTCGCCGCGCGGAGCGCGTCGATGATGATGCCGGCCGAGTTCGGGGAGTCCCAGACCTCGAGCTTGTACTCCAGGTTCAGGGGCACCTCGCCGAACGCGCGACCCTCGAGGCGCACGTACGCCCACTTGCGGTCGTCGAGCCACGCCACGTAGTCCGACGGACCGATGTGGACGTTGCGGTCCTCCTTCTTGCCGGCCAGCGGGCCGTCGTGGAGGTTGGAGGTGACGGCCTGCGTCTTGGAGATCTTCTTGGACTCCAGGCGCTCGCGCTCGAGCATGTTCTTGAAGTCCATGTTGCCGCCGACGTTCAGCTGGTACGTGCGGTCCAGGATGACGCCGCGGTCCTCGAACAGGCGGGCGAGCACGCGGTGCGTGATCGTGGCGCCGACCTGCGACTTGATGTCGTCGCCGACGATCGGGACGCCCGCGTCCTCGAACTTCTTGGCCCAGACGGGGTCGCTCGCGATGAACACCGGGAGGGCGTTGACCATGGCCACGCCGGCCTCGATGCAGCACTCGGCGTAGAACTTGTCCGCCGCCTCGGAGCCGACGGGCAGGTAGGAGACGAGGACGTCGACCTTCGCGTCCTTCAGCGCCTGCACGATGTCGACCGGCTCGGCGTCCGACTCCTCGATGGTCTGGCTGTAGTACTTGCCCAGGCCGTCGTGGGTGTGGCCGCGCTGCACCGTGACGCCCGTGGGCGGCACGTCGCAGATCTTGATGGTGTTGTTCTCGCTGGCGACGATCGCCTCGGCGAGGTCGAAGCCCACCTTCTTGGCATCGACGTCGAACGCAGCGACGAACTCGATGTCACGAACGTGGTACGGGCCGAACTGCACGTGCATCAGGCCCGGGACCTTGCTCTGGGGGTCGGCGTCCGCGTAGTAGTGGACGCCCTGCACCAGCGACGAGGCGCAGTTACCGACGCCCACGATCGCGACGCGGATCGAACTCATCATCGCTCCTCAGATCTTCTCAGTGCTGCGACGCGGGTGCGCCGTCAGCGGTGTCCGGGCCGGTCGTCCGACCGCGCCCGTCGTTTCGTGCGCGGCGGACGCCGCGTTCGTTGTCGATCAGCCCGTCCAGCCAGCGGACCTCGCGCTCGACCTGCTCCAGACCGTGGCGCTGGAGCTCCAGCGTGTAGTCGTCGAGCCGCTTGCTCGTGCGGCTGGCGGCCTCCCGGACCTGCTCCAGCCGCTCGGTGAGGCGCGTGCGCCGACCTTCCAGGATCCGCAGCCGGGTCTCGGCGTCGGTCTGGGAGAAGAGGGCGAACCGCACCCCGAAGTGCTCGTCCTCCCAGGACGACGGACCGGACTCGGTGAGCATCTCGGCGAGGTGCTCCTTGCCGTCGGCCGTGAGCTGGTAGACGATCCGTGCCCGCTTGCCCGAGAGGGCGTGCGGTGGCGGGGTCTGACTCGCGTCCGTCCCCACGATGAGCCGACGGTCGGACAGGCCCCGCAGGCACGGGTACAGCGACCCGTAGGAGAGCGCGCGGAAGGAGCCCAGCAGCAGGTTGAGCCGCTTGCGCAGCTCGTACCCGTGCATCGGCGTCTCGGCGAGCAACCCGAGGATTGCCAGCTCGAGGACGTCGGAGCGACCTCGCACCCGGAGTCTCCAGCCTGTGGGAGCCGCGATCCGATCTATCGACAGGATCCAGCGGACTGATGTATCGAACTGATACATCGAGAGTAGGGGCGCCCTGGGCGCGTTGGCAAACACCGCGTGAACACGCCGTCTGTGACGTGCCCCACGTGCCAGGTCGCGGCCGACGACGTCGGACCCCACTCGCACAAGGTCTTCACCGCGCGCGACCATACTGGACGCGCTTCGGCCCGAGGTCGGTCCGTACCCTGGGCCTGGGCCGGCCCCACCGGCCGCGGCGACGGCAACCCTCCGTCGCCCCGACGACGGAAGGCACCACGTGGCACCCGGTTCCCCGCAGGGCCCGTCCCAGGGCCCCACCGGTCCCCAGCGGCGCAGCGTCATGGGCGCGGGCGGCGCCAGCAACCGCCCGGCGTCCCCCTTCGGACCCACCGGCGCGGCCGGCGGCCCGGCGTCGTCGGCGCGCAGCGGCTCGTCCGCACGGGCC
>JAEWYD010000318.1 GCA_023462275.1 Actinomycetes bacterium | reverse complement strand
GTGGCGGTCGGCGCACCGGGCGCGGCCGGGACGGCGGGCGACGTGGCGTGGACGGTCCTCTCGCCCCGGGCGGGTCCGGTCGGGACGTCGGACGCGGCGGTCAACGACGCCAGCCTCGTGCTCCTCCTGCCTGCGCCGGACCTCACGGTCCTCGAGCTCGGGGACGCCGAGCCCGGCGCGCAGGACGCGCTGGCTGCAAGGCTCGTCCGGCAGCGCGGGCTGGTCGGCGGGGGACCGGACGTCCTCAAGGTCGCGCACCACGGGTCCGCGCACCAGTCGGCCGCGCTGGTCGCCGCCCTGGAGCCCGCGGTGGCGGTCGTGAGCGTCGGTGCGGACAACGACTACGGCCACCCGGCGCCGGCCACCCTGGACGCGCTGCGCCGGCGCGGAAGCCTGATCCGGACGACCAGTGAGTGCGGGACCGTCGCGGTCGCGCGGCGGGAGGACGAAGGTCTGGACGTGGCCAGCGGCTGCACCTGAGGGAGCGGACGTGACGGTGCCGCATGGCACGCTTGGCACCATGCCCGCAGCCCGCACCGGTCCCACCGTCACCTGGGAGGAGGCGCAGCCGCTTCCTCTCGTGCTGGTCCTCGGACCGGAGGAGCTGCTCGCCGAGCGCGCGGTCGATCGCGTCGTGGAGCTGGCCCGCGCCGCCGACCCCGCGGTCGAGGTCACCCGGCTCGACGCGGCCGCCTACCAGGGCGGCCGTCTGCGCGTCGTCACCAGCCCGTCCCTGTTCGACGAGGCCCGCGTCGTCGTGCTGGAGGGGCTGCACGGCGGGACGGACGAGGCGGTCGCCGACCTCGTCGCCTACCTCGACGACCCGCCGCCCGACGTCGTCCTCGTCGTGCGGCACTCCGGCGTCGTCCGGGCGCGCAAGGCCGCCGACGCCGTCCGCGCCGCCGGGGCGCTCGTGGTCGCCTGCGACGCGATCAAGCGCGACGCCGACAAGACGGCGTTCGTCACGGCCGAGCTGCGCCGCGCGCACCGGCGCGCCGACGCCGCGGCGGTCCGGGCGCTCGTCGAGGCGTGCGGGTCCGACCTGCGTGAGCTCGCGTCCGCCTGCCAGCAGGTCGTTGCGGACACCACGGGTGCGATCACCGCCGACGTGGTCGCCCGCTACCACGGGGGTCGCGTCGAGGCGACGGGCTTCCGCGTCGCCGACGCCGCCGCCGCAGGCGACGCCGGAGAGGCGGTGGCGCTGCTCCGGCACGCGCTCGACACCGGCTCGGACCCCGTGCCGGTGGTGGCTGCCCTGGCGGCCAAGCTCCGCGTGCTGGCCAAGGTGGGCGCGGCCCGGGGGCAGGGGCTCGACCCCGTCCGGGACCTCGGCCTCGCTTCGTGGCAGGTGGACCGCGCGCGCCGCGAGCTCCGCGGCTGGACGCCCGAGTCCCTCGCCGCGGCGATCGTCGCGGTCGCCCAGGCGGACGCCGAGGTGAAGGGCGCTGGACGGGATGCGGTCTTCGCCGTCGAGCGGGCCGTGCTGCGGGTCGCCGAGGCCGCCTCGCGGGTCTGATCCGTCGACGTCGAGTCAACCCCCGCTGTCACGACAGTGGGTCCACGCGAGGCGTTCAGACGCCGTCTCTGTACCCGCACCCTGACGGTAATGTGACCTATGCGAGAAAAACCGCCGCTGACCAGCGATGGAATTTCACTCGTTTCGCCTACCGCTACTGGGTCGTAGCCTGTCATAGTGATCGTGACAGCGATCGCGGTACCCCCCAGAGGAGAAGATCATGAACCGCACCCTCAAGGCCATCACCGCCGCCCTGCTGACTCTCGGCCTCGCCGTCGTCGGCCTGCCGCTCAGCTGGGGCAGCTCGGTGAACGTCGGCAGCATCGGCTGCTGCCGCAACTGAGCCTTCCCGTGCGCGGTCGTCGGGGGCGGCGGCCGCGGCCGGGTCGCGACGAGGCCGCCCGCACTGCGGGCGGCCTCGTCGCGTCTGGTGCCTTCCCACCGTCCTCGATTCCCCAGCCGTCCCGGATCTCTCCGACGGATCTGCCGTCGCTGTCGCCCGGGTTCTGCGGAATCCGTCCGATTTCACCCGGTGAAGGGGTCGTTCAAGGGGCTGCTGAATCAGGAAGTCAACCAGTAGAGTGACTTCTGTGACTGAACTCGCTGAACGCCTGCGCGACGAGCGTGTGCGGGCAGGGCTCTCGCAGACCGCCCTCGCCGGGGACGACTTCTCGCCCAGCTACATCTCGTTGATTGAGTCGGGCCGCCGCACGCCCACCGAGGCGGCGCTCGCCCTCCTCGCGGCGCGGCTCGGCACCACGGCCGACTTCCTCCGCTTCGGGGACAAGGCCCCGAGCGAGGAGCGCGCACGACTGGAGATCGGTTACGCGCGTCTCGCGCTGGCCAACGGGGAGGCGCAGGAGGCCAAGAGCCGCCTCGAGGCGCTCGACCTCGCTGCCATCTCTCCGCGCTACCACGCCGAGGCGAAGCACGCCCTCGCGCTCGCCTACGAGATGCTGGGCGACCTCGACGCGTCCGTCGCGGTCCTGGAGCCGCTCCTCGAGGACGCGCTGGCGAACCGGCGCTCGCTCGAGGCCGCGCGGATCGCGACCGACCTGGTGGCGTCCTACCACGACGCCGGTGACCTGAGCCGCAGCGTGGAGCTGGGGGAGCGGGTGCTCGAGGAGGTGGTGCGGCAGGGCATCGCCGGGACCGACGAGCACCTGCGTCTCGCCTCGACGATCCTCTGGTCGTACTACGAGCGCGGCGACCTGCTCTTCGCGACCCACCGTGCCGCGGAGCTCATCGCCCTCGCGGACGACAAGGGCACGATGCGCGGCCGCGGCAGCATCTACTGGAACGCCTCCCTCGTCGCCGAGGGCCGCGGGGACCTGGGTGAGGCCCGCCGACTGGCCGAGCGGGCGCTGGCATACCTCAGCGAGGGTGCGGCGAGTCGCGACGTGCCTCGGCTGCGGTCGCACTACGGATGGCTCCTCCTGCGTTCCGACCCGCCCGACCCCGTGACGGCGCTCGAACAGCTCGACCGAGCGATGGTGGACCTGCGGCTCATCGGTTCGGAGTCGGACCTGGCGCGGTGCGAGTTCGAGATGGGCCGCGCGCACCTCCTCCTGGGCGACCCGGCGCGCGCCGAGGCGTTCGCCGCGGCGGGGCTGGAGCGCCTCGACACGGCGGCCGCGCCGCTCGACGTCTGCAACGGCCGCATGCTCATGGGTGACTCCCTCGCGGCGCAGGGCCGGATGGACGAGGCCAAGGGGTCGTACCGCTGGGCCGCCGACATGTTCGGCATGATGGCCGCCGGCCGCGAGTCCGCAACGGTCTGGCGGTCGCTCGGCGACCGGATGCTGCAGCACGGCGACGCCGTGGGTGCGGCCAAGGCCTACGAGGCCGCACTGCGCGAGGCCGGGATCCGGCCGACCGTGCTGCCGATGGTCAGCTCGCTCGTCGAGGCCTCGCGCTTCGAAGGTGGCGCCGACCACGCCTGACACCCGCGGTGCGCGCCGGTTCGCAGGGGGAGCCGGCGCGTCGACGGTGTCGATCAGCGTCCGGGCGGGCGCCCGCAGCGATCCGGCGGGCGTCCGCCCGGTCCGCGTCAGGGCTCCGAGGACGACGCGATCAGCGCGCGCGGACGGCGCGGCGCCGTAGAGGTCGCTGCGCCGTGCGGCCGGCGTGCCCGGCTAGAGGAGTGGGGCCGTGCGCTGCCGGACGGGCTGACCGGCGTGCAGCGGCGCACGTTCCACGCGCCGGCTCTGCACCGGTGTGCGGTTCAGGACCTGCGGCTCCTCCAGGTGGAAGCCCTGGAAGAGGTCGAAGCCGAGGCCCTCGCACCACGTCAGCTGCGCGGGCGTCTCGATCCGTTCGGCAATGAGGCTGGCGCCGTGTGCCACTGCCATGCGCACGAGGTCGGGCCCGCGCTGGTAGAGGTCCCGCCGGTCGATCTTGACGTAGTCCGCCCATGGCAGGAGCGCCATCTGGTTCGTGAGGCCGACGAAGTCGTCGACGGCGATGCGGAACCCGAGGCGACGCAGCCGGGCGAGGCCCTCGATGACGGCGTCGTCCACGCGGACGGACTCGACCACCTCGATGACCAGGCGGTCCGGCTCCGCGGGGATGGGCAGGTCCCCGACGAGGAAGCTGCGCGTGAAGTTCACGAAGACCAGGGCGTCGGACGCCACGGACCGGATGCCGGTGGCGTTGAACGTGGCCTGCAGGACGCGCAGCGTCGCGCGGTCCTGGGCCTCGCACGGCCACTGGTCCACGCGGAGGGAGTGCTGGCGGCCCACGCGGTAGAGGAACTCGTACCCGTGGACGTCGCCCGAGCGGCTGAAGATGCCCTGACGCCCGACGAAGAGGTGGGGCCCGGCCTGTGCCCGGGGGTGGAGCTCGACGGGCGAGTCGATCGGCGCGTCGACCACCGGGGCTGTCACCACGGGAGATGAGAGCACGAAGGCGTCACCTCATGACGCGAGGTGACGCCTTCGAGCGGGTGAAAAGCGTCCCGAACTCCTAACGATCGGGACGCGCCCACCGTGCGGCTCAGAGCGCCGCGACCTGCTTGGCCAGCGACGACTTGCGGTTGGCCGCCTGGTTGGCGTGGATGACGCCCTTGGTGACGGCCTTGTCGAGCTTGGTCGTCGCGGTCTGGAGCGCGACGACGGCCGCGTCCTTGTCGCCGGCAGCGATCGCGTCGCGGACGCGACGGACGTGCGTCTTGAGCTCCGACTTCACTGCCTTGTTGCGCAGGCGGGCCGCCTCGTTGGTGCGGATCCGCTTGATCTGGGACTTGATGTTCGCCACGTGTTGACTCTCTGGTGTGTTCGCGGAAGCGAGCTGACAGGTCGATGAGGGCGTCGCCGCATCCCGGGACAAGGGTGGTGGGGACACCCGCGAGCAGGACGTGACCTGTGCCCGCCGACCTGGGCGGACACGCGGGCACCGATGTTATCAGCCGCGCACGGCCGCCAGCGAGCGTGCGACGGCGTCGAAGCGCACCCGGTCGAGCACGGCGCCCTCGCGGCGGACCTTCCCGGGGTCCACGCGGATCACGCGGTCGACGCGAACCTCGCTCGCCCGGCGTTCGGCGTCCCACGTGCCGGAGCCCAGGTCGAGCCAGTGCTCGTGCCGCGGGCTCGGGGCCGCGTCGTGGTCCCGCGAGCTGAGCATGAGGCCCAGCAGCCATCGCCCGTCACGCCCGACGAGCAGGACCGGCCGGTCCTTGCCGCGGCCGTGGTCCTCCTCGAAGGGCACCCACGTCCAGACGATCTCGCCCGGATCCGGGTCGCCGTCCGGGTCGGGCGCGTAGACCGCGCGGACGACGCCGGTGAAGTCTCCCGGGTAGGGCGGCGCGGTCGGCCGCGGCGACGGCGCCGGACGCCCCGTGCCACCTCGCCCCTGGGCCCCGGCGTCCTGGCCCGGGCGTGCTCGGCCTCCGACCGCGGGGCGCCCGAGCGCGCGT
>JAEWYD010000317.1 GCA_023462275.1 Actinomycetes bacterium | reverse complement strand
CGCCTCGGCTGCGCGGTCCGGCCCGTGACGCGGCTGGACGGAGAGCCGGGGCCAGCGGCCTTTCCGCACGTGGGCGCCGCACTGGCGGCGGGAACTCTCGGCGTCGACGCCGCCGCTGCCGTCGTGACGGCCCTCCGGCCGACCGTGCCGGTTGCGGGTGCCGCGGCCGTCGCGGCCGCCGAGCGCACCCTCGTCGAGGAGGCGGCGGCACCGGACCCCGGCGGCTCCCCCGTCCTGGACGCTGATTCGGTCCGGTTCCAGGCCGAGGTGTGGGCCCAGGCCCTCGACCCGGACGGCACCGAGCCGCGAGAGGCGGACGTGCAGCGCCGTGGCCTCTGGCTCCTCCCGCCCAGACGGGGCCTCGTGCCGGTGCGCGGGAACCTGTTACCCGACGTCGCCGCGGCCCTGACCACCTACGCCCACGCGTGCACCAGCCCTCGCACCCGCGAGCTGCCCGGACCGGACGAGACGGCCGCCATCGCGTCGTCGGCCGACCAATGCCTCCGCGACCAGGCCCACCGCGACGAGGCCTGCCACGACGACACACCACCCGTCGACCCGCGGTCCCGCGCCCAGCAGCTCCACGACGTGCTCGCCACGATCATCGGGGCGGCGGCCCGTGCGGCCGACGCACCATCCGTCGCGGGCAACGCACCCACGCTCGTCGTCGCCGTCCGGGCCGACGAGCTCAGGGCCGGCCACGGCGCAGCGTTCCTCGAGGACGGCACGGCGGTCGGTCTCACCACCGCGCGGCAGGTCGGGTGCGCCGGCGCCGTGCTCCGCGTCGCGACGGACGCACGCGGGCGGGTGGTCGGCCTGGAGACGGCCGAGCGGTGCTTCACGGGCGCCCAGCGCCGGGCGATCGCCCTGCGTGACGGCGGGTGCGTGATCCCCGGGTGCCACGTCCCCGCCGGTTGGTGCGAGGTGCACCACGTGGTGCCACACGCAGCAGACGGGCCGACGCACACCGACAACGGAGTGCTGCTCTGCTGGTACCACCACCGCACGATCGAGACGTCCGGCTGGCAGGTCCGGATGACCTCCGGGGTGCCCGAGGTGCGGGCGCCGCGCTGGATCGACCCCGAACGGACCTGGCGGCCGGCCAGGGGCTCGCCCGTCCGCTACCGCATGGCGATCGAGCGGGCCGCGTCTGCGCGGCCCGCGACAGGGAGAGCGACACCGGGCGGCGGGGGGACCGGCGCCGCGGCGTGACGCGCGTGCGCATCTGCGGTCACGGTGTCGCGTGCGGCGCGCCACGCCCGCGGCGTGACGTCTCGCGGCGTCACGCCGTCATGCGGGCAGCCCTCAGGGCACGACGTCGTCAGGACAGCCCGTCGCCGGGACGGCCCGTCAGCGGGACGGCCCGTCCGCAGGACAGGCACTCCTCAGGACGCGCCGTCGAACAGGGAGGTCACCGAGCCGTCGTCGAACACCTCGCGGATCGCCCGGGCGATCAGGGGGGCGATCGAGAGCACCGTGAGCGCCGGGAACCGGCTCTCCTCAGCGATCGGCAGGGTGTCCGTGACGACGACCTCGCGAGCGCCGCACGACTCGAGCCGCTGCCGCGCCGGGTCGGAGAGCACCCCGTGCGTCGCGGCCACGATGACGTCCTTGGCGCCGGCGGCCATCAGCACGCGCACGGCCTCGACGATCGTTCCCCCGGTGTCGATGAGGTCGTCGACCAGCACGCAGGTGCGGCCCTCCACCTCGCCGACCACGCGGTTCGCGACGGCGCGGTTCGGCGTGGTGATGTCCCGCGTCTTGTGGATGAAGGCCAGCGGGCAGCCGCCGAGCTTCGCGGCCCACTGCTCCGCGACGCGGATGCGGCCGGCGTCGGGCGAGACGACCGCGACGTTCGTGGCGTCCACGCGGGTCCGCACGTAGTCGACGAGCAGCGGCATGGCCCACAGGTGGTCGACCGGGCCGTCGAAGAAGCCCTGCGTCTGGGCCGCGTGCAGGTCGACGCTCATGAGCCGGTCGGCGCCTGCGGTCTTGAAGAGGTCGGCCATGAGCCGGGCCGAGATCGGCTCGCGCCCGCGGTGCTTCTTGTCCTGCCGCGCGTACCCGTAGAAGGGCAGGACGACGGTGATCGTGCGGGCCGAGGCGCGCTTGAGCGCGTCCACCATGATCAACTGCTCCATGATGGAGCGGTTGATCGGCATGGCGTGGCTCTGCAGCACGAACGCGTTCGCCCCGCGGACGCTCTCACCGAACCGTACGTAGATCTCGCCGTTGGCGAAGTCGTACGCCGTCGTCGGCACGAGCTCGACCCCCAGCTCGCGCGCCACGTCGTCGGCCAGCTCGGGGTGCGCACGGCCGGAGATCAGGACGAGCCGCTTCTCCCCGTCCCGCGTCGTGATCCCCGTCATGCTCATCGCGGTGTCACCCTTCCTCGTGCGACGGCTTCGCCGCCGTGTCGGCCCGGGATCCCTCGTCGGATCCGAGTGCCGTCGTCGCCGCCTCCGCGGACCCGGTGCCAGGCCGGCGCAGGAGCACCCAACGCTCCACCGCTCGCTGCGGCGAGCCGCTCACGCCGAGCGCCCCCGGCGGCACGTCGCGCCGGATCACCGAGCCGGCGCCCGTGTAAGCGCCGTCGCCGATGACCACCGGTGCGACCAGCACGTTGTCCGAGCCGATGCGCACGTGCGAGCCGACCGTCGACCGGTGCTTCGCGACGCCGTCGTAGTTGGCGAAGATCGTGCCCGCGCCGACGTTCGAGTGGTCCCCGACCGTCGCGTCGCCGACGTAGGACAGGTGCGGCACCTTGGCGTGGTCGCCGATGCGGGCGTTCTTGGTCTCCACGAAGGCGCCGATCTTCCCGTCCGCGCCGAGCTCGGTGCCCGGCCGCAGGTACGAGAAGGGTCCGACGACGGCACCGGCACCGATGCGCGCCCCGGAGCCGTGGCTGCGCACCACCTGGGCACCCGGCCCGACGACGACGTCGGTCAGGGTGGTGTCCGGGCCGACGGTGGCGCCCTCCTCGACGACCGTCGCGCCGTGCAGCTGCGTCCCGGGGAGCAGCGTGACGTCGCGCGCGAGCTCGACGTCGACGTCCACCCAGGTCGTGGCGGGGTCGACCACCGTGACGCCCGCGAGCATCCAGTCCGTCACCACCCGCCGGTTGAGCTCGGCGCGCATCGCGGCCAGCTGGACGCGGTCGTTGATCCCGGAGACGACCATCGGGTCGTCCACCAGCACGGCCCGCACGGCACCGCCCTCGGACCGCGCGATCGCCACGACGTCGGTCAGGTAGACCTCGTGCTGGGCGTTGTCCCGGCCGAGGCGCCCGAGGGCCCCGCGCAGGACTGCGGCGTCGAAGACGTACACCGAGGAGTTGATCTCGTGGATCTCGAGCTCCGCGGGGTCCGCGTCCTTGTGCTCGACGATCCGCGCGACCTGCCCGGTCCCGGGGTCGCGGACGATCCGGCCGTAGCCCCGCGGGTTGTCCACGAGCGTCGTGAGGATGGTGACGGCGTTGCCGTCGGCGACGTGCGCGGCGAGGAGCTGCGTCAGGGTCCCGCCGTCGAGCAGCGGGATGTCCCCCGCGGTGACGACCACGGCACCCTCGAGGTCCCCGTCACCGGCGGCGTCGAGCGCCTCGAGCGCACAGCGCACGGCCCGCCCGGTCCCGGGGATCTCGTCCTGGTCCGCCACGAGGGCGGTGGGCGCGAGCTCGGCCACGTGGGCCGCCACCTGGTCCCGCTCGTGGCGCACGACGACGACGACGCGGTGGGGGTCGAGGTCCGCGGCGGCCGCCAGCGCGTGACCGACCAGGGAACGCCCGCCGATCGGGTGGAGGACCTTGGGGATCGCGGACCGCATCCGCGTGCCCTCACCCGCGGCGAGGACGACAACGGCGGCGGGGCGGGCAGAGGTCAAGGCGTACTCCCGTCGGATCAGCTGAGCCGACGCCGTCCTGCGGCGTCGACGTGGAGCGCGTGCGCCACTCTACCGTCGGGGCGAGGCGCTCCGGACCGGCCCGCTCGACGGGGAGCGGCGCAGTGCGTTCCGCCCCCAGGATTCGAACCTGGACCGCAAGGCTCCAAAGGCCTGCGTGCTGCCGTTACACCAGGGCGGATCGGCGTCGTCGACCCCTGCCGGGACCGCACGGGCCGGCCCGCCGCGCGGGCGGCCACGACGCCGCCCCAGTCTGCCAGCCCGTTCGCGCCGTCCGGCACGGCATGATGTGCGGGTGACCACCGCCGCGAAGCGTCCCGCGCGCGCCCGGATGACCGCGAGCCAGCGGCGGGAGCAGCTGCTCGACGTCTCGCGCCAGATCTTCGCCGAGAAGGGCTTCGAGGGCACGTCGGTCGAGGAGATCGCCGCCCGGGCGCAGGTGTCCAAGCCGGTCGTGTACGAGCACTTCGGCGGCAAGGAGGGCATCTACGCCGTCGTCGTCGACCGCGAGATCCAGGCGCTGACCGGCGCCCTGATCGGGGCCCTGGACAAGGGCGGCCACCCGAAGGTGCTCGTCGAGCGGACCGCCCTGGCGCTCCTGGACTACATCGAGTCGTCCACGGACGGCTTCCGCATCCTGGTGCGCGACTCCCCCGTCGCGCAGTCGACCGGCACGTTCTCGAGCCTCATCGGCGACGTCGCGATGCAGGTGGAGCACCTGCTCGCCGAGCAGTTCACGAAGCGCCGGCTGGACCCGCGCACCGCGCCCATCTACGCCCAGATGCTCGTCGGCATGGTCGCCCTCACGGGCCAGTACTGGCTGGACGCGCGCAACCCCAAGAAGACCGACGTCGCCGCGCACCTGGTCAACCTCGCCTGGAACGGCCTGGTGGGCCTGGAGCGCAGGCCCCAGCTGCGCGGGGAGGACGCGTGATCGACGAGGTCGACCGCATCATCGAGGCCTGGGAGCGCGAGCGCCCGGACCTGGACGTGCGGCCGCTCGCGATCCTGTCGCGCGTGACCCGGCTCGCGCGGCACCTCGACGGCTACCGGCGCAGCGCGTTCGCGCGCCACAAGCTCGAGGTCTGGGAGTTCGACGTGCTCTCCGCACTGCGGCGCGCGGGCGAGCCGTACCAGCTCTCTCCCGGCGCCCTGGTCACGCAGACCCTCGTGACGAGCGGGACGATGACGAACCGCATCGACCGCCTCGTCGCGCACGGCCTCGTCGAGCGCCTGCCGGCCCCGGGTGACCGGCGCGGCGTGCTCGTCCGCCTGACGCCGAGCGGTCTCACCCACGTCGACGCCGCCTTCGCGGACCTGCTGCACATCGAGGAGCGGCTGCTCGCCGACCTCACCCCGGACGACCAGGCCAAGCTCGCGGACCTGCTGCGCGTGCTGGTCGCCCCTTTCGACGCCGAGAGCTGAGCGGGCGCCCTGGTCAGTCCTCGGTGATCACCCGCGCGCCGGGCACCGGGCCCGTCGCGTGCGCGACGCCGTCGGCCACGCCCGCGTCCATGAGGGCCCGCCCGATGAGCTGGGCGTGCCGACGGTCCGCCGCCAGGGCGGCGACGGTGGGGCCGGATCCGCTGACCACGACGCCGAGGGCCCCGGCGTCCTCGGCGACCGCGAGCGTCTCCGCCAGCTCCGGGGCGAGCTCGAGCGCCGCGACCTGCAGGTCGTTCGTCAGCGCGGCGCCGAGCGCCTCGGCGTCCCCGGCGCGCAGTGCCCGCAGCAGGGCGGCGTCGACGTCCGGCGCCTCGGGCGCCATCGCGCCGACGACGTCGTCGAACATCCCGTAGACGCGCGCCGTCGAGAGCCCCGAGGTGCGCAGGGCGAACGTCCAGTGGTACTCGCCGCGGGCCAGGACGGGGCTCAGCAGGTGCCCGCGGCCGCGGCCGACGGCGGTCTGCCCCTGCAGGGCGAAGGGGACGTCGGACCCCAGCCCCGCCGCCAGCTCGGCGAGCTCGGTCCGGCTCAGCCCGGTCCCCCAGAGGGCGTCGCACGCGAGCAGCGCGGCCGCGGCGTCGGCCGAGCCGCCGGCCATGCCCCCGGCCACGGGGACGGACTTCGTGATCCGCAGGTGGACCCCGCCGGTCACGCCGACGGCGTCCGCGAGCGCTCGGGCCGCCCGCAGGGCCAGGTTCTCGCCGTCGGTCGGCACCAGCTCGGCCTGCGGCCCGGTGACCTCGACGGTCCAGCCCTCGGCGTCCTCGGCGACGACGTCCTCGTGCAGGGACACCGCCTGGAAGACCGTGGCGAGCGGGTGGTAGCCATCGTCCTGCCGTCGCCCGACGGCGAGCGACAGGTTCACCTTGCCCGGCGCACGGACCCTGACCGACCTCATGCCGCTCCCAGCTGCTCGGCGATCCGGGCGAAGTCCGCGACGGCGAGCACCTCGCCGCGGGCCGTGGGGTCCACACCGGCCGCGACGATGGCCTCCTCCGCGGCGGCGCCCGAGCCGGCCAGCCCGGACAGCGCCGCGCGCAGGGTCTTGCGCCGCTGCGCGAAAGCGGCGTCGACGACGGCGAACACCTGCTCGCGGGTCGCCGTCGTGGTCGGGGGCTCGCGGCGCCTCAGCGACACGAGCGCGGAGTCGACGCGCGGCACGGGCCAGAACACCGCGCGGCCCACGTTCCCGGCCCGGCGCACGTCCGCGTACCAGGCGGCCTTCGCCGACGGGATGCCGTAGGTGCGGCTGCCGGGCGGCGCGGCCAGCCGGTCGGCGACCTCCGCCTGCACCATGACGAGCGAGCGCTCGAGCGAGGCGAACCGCGCGAGGAAGGTGAGGAGCACCGGCACGGCGACGTTGTACGGCAGGTTCGCGACGAGCGCCGTCGGCTCCCCGGGCAGCGCGGTCACGTCGAGCGCGTCCTGGGTCAGCACGGTGAGGCGATCGGCCGCGTCCGGCGCCACGGCCGCGACCGTCGCGGGCAGGGCCCGCGCGAGCAGCGGGTCGATCTCGACGGCGGTCACGCGGGCGCCCGCCTCGAGCAGCCCGAGGGTGAGGGAGCCGAGGCCGGGCCCCACCTCGACGACGTGCTCGCCGGCGCGGACCTCCGCCACGCGCACGATGCGCCGGATGGTGCCGGCGTCCACCACGAAGTTCTGCCCGCGGGCCTTCGTGGGGCGGACGCCGAGACGCCCCGCCAGGTCCCGGACCTGCGCCGGGCCCAGCAGGGCGTCGTCGGTCATGCCAGTCAGGGTATTCGCTCCTGCGTCAGAGCAGCCCCAGCTTGGCGGCGCAGGCGGGCCACTGGCCCCACCCGGACCGCGCCTGGAGCGCCTGGGCGCGCTGCAGCTGCTCGGCGGCCGACGCCTCGGACGGCAGACCGCTGCCGCCCATCGCCTGCCACGTCCCGACGGAGAACTGGAAGAGCCCGTAGTACTTGCCGTTGCTGGAGACGGCGGCCGGGTTCCCACCCGACTCGCACCGCGCCAGGGCACCCCAGACGTCGCCGCCGAGGTCGACCGGGGCGGCAGCCGCGGCGCTGGGCGCGGGACGCGCGGGGCGCGGCTTGGTGCCCTCGCGCACGACGGCGGTGACCGGCTGGCGCGTGACGTCGCGGCGCAGCTCGACGCGCGACTCCTCGGCGCCGTCAACGTACGTGACGCGGTACCGGACGGCGAGCTCGCCGGGCGCACCGGCGGTGGCCGTCTTCGTGGTGCCCTGGTAGAGGTCAGCGGTCTTCTCGACGGTGGTCTCGAACGGGATCGCGCTCGTCACGGCCTCCTCGTGCACGACGACGCGCTGCACGACGACGGTGAGCCGGCCGTTCTCGGCGCGGACCACGTGCACCCGGTCGAGGGCCCCGACCGTCACGTCGAGGTCGCCGAAGAGGGCGTCGAGGTCCCGGGCGCCCGTCGAGTGCAGGGTCGTGCCGTCCACCTGGACGTCGACCGGCCCGCGGCCCAGCCCGATGGCCAGGGCGGGACGTGCCCCGCCCGAGCGGGACGCCACGAGTCGCACGTCGCCGTCGCGCGCCGCGAGGGCCGTGAGCGCCTCGCTGGCGTCGAGGGCGGTGGTCCAGACGGTCCGCTCCTGGCCGTCGGCCAGCACGCGCACCTGGTGCCCGTGCCGCACGACGACGTCGTCGCCGCTGTGCAGGGCGGCGGCCGCGTCCGGCGCGACGACGTCCCGCGCCCCGACGACCACGTCCGCCTCCTCCAGGAGGCCGGCGACGCTGCCCGAGAACGTCGACACGTGCGTCACGCGCCCGTCGACGTCCAGCGTGACGGTCTTGTGCGCGCGGGCCACGGCGACCGAGCCGCCGACCAGGGCGAGGGCGACCGCGCCGACGACGACCTGGACGCCGCGGCGCCGCAGGAGCGGCCGGCGGGGGGACACGGTCGCGGGGGGCGTCGCGGGGG
>JAEWYD010000316.1 GCA_023462275.1 Actinomycetes bacterium | reverse complement strand
CGTCCGGCCGGGCGCGCGGGCCGGCCGGCCGCGCGGGTGACTCGCCGGCCGCGCGGGTGACCCGCCGGCCGCGATCTCGAACAACCGCTCGCCCTTCGCACATCATCGGTTCGACGGGCGGACACGTGTTCGCAGGACGGGAAGGAGGGCGCCGGTGGTCGAGGACGAGGACGACGCGCTGGCGACCGAGGTGCAGGCGTTCTGGGAGATGGCGCGCGGCCGGGCGAAGATCGGCCGGATGGACGTCGTCCTCGGCGCCAGCGTCTCGTCGACGGTGCCGCCGCCCGCGTGGGCGTTCGGCGACAACCCGGCGCTCGCGGACGAGCTGCTTGGCCTGGTGCTGGACGGCAGCAAGCGCGCGACGGCGACCGCGGTGCCCGAGCTCGAGGCGGCCGGGGAGCCCCGGCCCGTGGTGGGCGAGCTGTCGATCCTGCTCGACGGCGCCGGCCACCCCCGCGCGCTCGTCCGGACCGTGCAGGCCGACGTGGTCCCGTTCGACGAGGTGACCGAGGAGTTCGCCGCGCTCGAGGGCGAGGACGACCGCTCCCTGGCGAGCTGGCGGCGCGAGCACGAGCGGTACTTCCGGCGGGTGCTCGCCGGCACGGGGGTGGAGTTCACGCCGGAGCTGCCGGTGGTGTGCGAGCGGTTCGAGCTGCTCTACCCCAAGGAGCAGGACCGCTGACGGCCGGGCCTAACGGCCACCATGCAAGACGACAGGGTCCAGCACGTGGACAGGGGCTAGGGTCTCGACCATGACTCGCAGCGTTCGCCTGGCCGTCGTCCGGGGTGACGGGATCGGCACCGAGGTGGTGGAGGAGGGCCTCAAGGTCCTCGACGCCGTCGGTGCCGACGTCACGTTCAGCACCACGGAGATGGACCTCGGCGCCGCCCGGTGGCACCGCACGGGGGAGACGCTGACGGTGGCGGACCTCGACGTCATCCGCGAGCACGACGCGATCCTGCTCGGCGCGATCGGCGACCCCGGCGTCCCGTCGGGCGTCCTGGAGCGCGGGCTGCTGCTGCGCCTGCGGTTCGAGCTCGACCACTACGTGAACCTGCGGCCGGGCAAGCTCTACCCGGGCGTGCGCTCGCCGCTCGCCGAGCCCGGGGACGTCGACTTCGTCGTCGTCCGCGAGGGCACCGAGGGCCCGTACGTCGGCAACGGCGGCTCCATCCGCCGGGGCACCCCGCACGAGGTCGCGAACGAGGTCAGCGTCAACACCGCGTTCGGCATCGAGCGCGTGGTCCGCGACGCCTTCGCCCGGGCCCAGGCCCGTCCGCGCAAGCACCTCACGCTCGTGCACAAGCACAACGTCCTGGTCCACGCTGGCGACCTGTGGCGTCGCACCGTCGAGGCCGTGAACCCGGACTTCCCGGATGTCACCACGGACTACCTGCACGTCGACGCGGCCACGATCTTCATGGTCACCAAGCCGTCGCGGTTCGACGTGATCGTCACGGACAACCTGTTCGGCGACATCATCACCGACCTGGCGGGCGCCGTCGTCGGCGGCATCGGCCTCGCGGCCTCCGGCAACATCAACCCGGACCGCACGGCCCCGTCGATGTTCGAGCCGGTGCACGGCTCGGCACCCGACATCGCCGGCCAGGGCAAGGCCGACCCGACCGCGACCATCCTGAGCGTCGCCATGATGCTCGAGCACCTCGGCCTGCCCGACGACGCCGCGCGCGTCGAGGCGGCCGTCGCCGCGGACCTCGCCGAGCGGGGGGACCGAGTACGGTCGACGGCCGACGTGGGCTCGGAGATCGCCGCACGCCTCCAGCGCTAGACCTTCCCCGCCAGTCGGCCGTCACCCCGGACCAGGACCGCTCCAGCGGTCGCCCCCCCGCGGTGAAGGGACCCCGACGATGAGCACGACCAGCACCACCCAGCAGCACCAGGACGCCACGCCCGCACGCCCGACGACGGCGGCCGACTTCGCGGTCCGCCGCGCCGAGGCGCCGACGCCGCCGGCCGAGCGCGCCCGGCTCATGACGGACCCGCCGTTCGGCCAGGTCTTCACGGACCACATGGCGCGCATCGACTGGACGGCGGACGCCGGCTGGACGGGCCACCGCGTCGTGCCCCGCGAGCCGGTCCCGCTCGACCCTGCGGCCGCCGTTCTGCACTACGGCCAGGAGATCTTCGAGGGCCTCAAGGCGTACCGGCACGCCGACGGCTCGGTGTGGACGTTCCGGCCGCGCGCGAACGCCGAGCGCTTCGTGGCGTCCGCCCGTCGGATGGCCATGCCGGCGCTGCCGGTCGAGGACTTCCTCGCCTCCCTCGAGGCGCTCGTGACCGTCGACGCCGCCTGGGTGCCCGACGCGCCGGAGTCGAGCCTGTACCTGCGGCCCTTCGCGTTCGCCTCCGAGGCGTTCCTGGGCGTGCGGCCGGCCCGCGGCATGACGTACCTGCTCATCGCGTCGCCGGTCGGGCCGTACTTCTCGGGCGGCCTGCGCCCGGTGTCGATCTGGGTGGCGGAGGACCTGCGGCGAGCCGGGCCCGGCGGCACCGGCGCCGCCAAGTGCGCCGGCAACTACGCGGCGAGCCTCGCCTCCCAGGTGACCGCGTACGAGCGCGGGTGCGAGCAGGTCTGCTTCCTCGACGCAGCGACCGGCCGGAACCTCGAGGAGCTCGGCGGCATGAACGTCGTCGTCGTGTTCGCCGACGGCCGGGTGGCGACGCCCGCCCTCAACGGCTCGATCCTGGCGGGCGTCACACGCGACTCGATCATCACCCTGCTGCGCGACGCCGGTCACGACGTCGCCGAGCGGGACGTGCCGTTCGCGGAGGTGCTGGCCGGCCTGCGCGACGGGTCGGTGAGCGAGATCTTCGCGTGCGGCACCGGCGCGGCCGTGAGCCCGATCGGGCGGCTGGCCGGCGAGGGCTTCGACCTGACGGTGGGCGGCGGCGCGACGGGACCCGTCACGGCCGATGTCCGCCGCCGGCTGACCGACGTCCAGTACGGCCGAGCGGCCGACCACCACGGCTGGATGCACCGGCTCGTCTGACGGTCGGGGGACCCCTGACCAGCGGCCGGACGTGGCCTGACGCGGCCACGGACGGCCCGGGTAACGTGAGCGCGGGGCGCCGAGGCCCCCGGTGAGAGGAACGACATGACCACGGCAGGTACGACGACGGCCGACGCCTTCGAGCGCCGACTCACCCACGATCCCCGCACCGAGGCGGAGCGCACGGCACTGATCGACTCGCCGGTGTTCGGCACGGTGTTCACGGACCACATGGCCCACATCACCTGGTCCGCGGCGGAGGGATGGCAGGACCGCCGCATCGAGCCGTACGGGCCGATCCTGCTCGACCCGGCGGCCGCCGTCCTGCACTACGGCCAGGAGATCTTCGAGGGCCTCAAGGCGTACAAGCACGCCGACGGCTCGGTGTGGACGTTCCGGCCGTGGGCGAACGCCGCGCGCTTCGCGCAGTCCGCGCGGCGGCTCGCGCTGCCGGAGCTGCCGGTGGAGGACTTCATCGGCTCGATCGAGGCGCTCGTCAGCGTGGACCTCGGCTGGGTTCCGGGAGCGGACGAGACGAGCCTCTACCTGCGGCCGTACATGTTCGCCTCCGAGGCGTTCCTCGGCGTCCGGCCGGCGCGCGGCGTGGACTACCTGCTGATCGCCTCGCCCGTGGGCCCGTACTTCGCGGGCGGCGTGAAGCCCGTGTCGATCTGGGTCTCCCAGGACTACAACCGCTCGGGGCCCGGCGGCACCGGAGCGGCGAAGTGCGGCGGGAACTACGCCGCGTCGCTGCTGCCGCAGCAGGAGGCGTACCAGCGCGGCTGCGAGCAGGTGTGCTTCCTGGACGCCGCGACGGGCACCCAGCTCGAGGAGCTCGGCGGCATGAACGTCTTCGTCGTGTACGCCGACGGCCGGGTCGCGACGCCCGCGCTGACGGGGTCGATCCTCGAGGGCGTCACGCGGTCGTCGATCATGGCGCTGCTGCGCGAGGAGGGCCGCGAGGTCGTCGAGGGCACCATCCGCCTGGACGACCTGCGCGCCGGCCTGACGTCGGGCTCGGTGGCGGAGGTCTTCGCGTGCGGGACGGCTGCCGTCGTGACGCCGGTCGGCCGGCTGGCGGGGGAGGACTTCGACCTGCCTGTGGCCGACGGCGGGACCGGCACCGTGACCGCGTCGATCCGCGCACGCCTCACCGACATCCAGTACGGCCGTGCGGAGGACGCGCACGGGTGGATGTACCGGCTCGCCTGAGCAAGGGGCCCCACCAGGCCAGTGGAACGTGCGAGAGGGGCCCCCCCCCCCGGCGGCGGGGCCCCCGCCTAGGGGGGGGGGCGCG
>JAEWYD010000315.1 GCA_023462275.1 Actinomycetes bacterium | reverse complement strand
GTGCGGGGCCGCCGGTGCGGCCCCGTGGCCTGCGGGCACGGCACGCTCCCGGAGC
This sequence comes from Actinomycetes bacterium, assembly GCA_023462275.1. GTDB lineage: Bacteria > Actinomycetota > Actinomycetes > Actinomycetales > Cellulomonadaceae > Actinotalea. The sequence continues at coordinate 7,091 of JAEWYD010000315.1, read as the reverse complement.
TCGCGCCGCGAGAGGGTCGGCGCCGCGGGCGCCGCCTGTGCCACGGGCACGACGCCACCGTCAGCCTGCGCGGCGAGGCGACGACGCTCCTCCTCGCGACGGCGTCGGCGCTCGCCCATCTCCGCGTTCAGATCAGACATCCTTACCTCGATACAGCCGATGCTTGGCGATGTACTGCACGACACCGTCGGGGACCAGGTACCACACGGGCTCTCCGGCTCGTGCCCGCTGCCGGCAGTTCGTCGACGAGATCGCGAGCGCAGGCACCTCCAGCACGCTGACGGACCCGGACGGGATCCCGTCGACGGACAGGGTGTGGCCCGGCCGTGTCACCGCGACGAAGTGCGCCATGTCCCAGAGGGAGTCCACGTCCTTCCACGTGAGGATCTGCTCGACGGCGTCCGCGCCGGTGATGAAGAAGAGATCGGCATCCGGGCGCTGCGACTTCAGGTCCCGCAACGTGTCGACCGTGTACGTCAGCCCCGGCCGGTCGATGTCCACGCGCGACACCGTGAACCGCGGGTTCGCGGCCGTGGCGATCACCGTCATGAGGTAGCGGTGCTCCGCCGGCGTGACCTCGGGGTGCTGCTTGAAGGCGGGGCGTCCGGTGGGGACGAAGACCACCTCGTCCAGGTCCAGCTCGGAGGCGGCCTCGCTAGCGGCGACGAGGTGACCGTGGTGGATGGGGTCGAACGTGCCGCCCATCACGCCGATCCGCGGTCTCGTCTGCGTCATCCCCTGCGCCCGTCCTCCGTCGCCCGTCTCACCGGCACGAGCCGGCCCGGCTCAGTCCCGGTTCCCCACGTTCCGGAAGGCGTACGCGACGCCGAGGAGGACGACGAGCACACCGAACCCGAGGAGCCCGACACCGACGGGGGGAAGGCCGGCTCCGGCCTCTGCGGCGAATGACACGTCGACCTCCTGCACGTCTGGGCACGTCCGAGCACGTCGGGGACGCGGTAGGCGTCCCAGTGTCGCACGCTCGGCACCGTCCCCGGCACCGGGCAAGGGGTGCCAAACGGGGCACCCCGGGCGTTCCGGACGCGCCAGTTCGCGGCGATCCGCCGCGCCGTCCGGCGCGGCGCGCTCAGGCGCGGACCTGGCCCTGCCCGTTGACCACCCACTGGGTGGTGGTGAGCTCCGGCAGGCCCATGGGGCCCCGCGCGTGCATCTTCTGCGTCGAGATGCCGATCTCGGCGCCGAGGCCGAACTGGCCGCCGTCGGTGAAGCGCGTCGAGGCGTTGACCATGATGACCGCGGAGTCGAGCGCCGCGACGAACCGCTCGGACGCGGCGAGGTCGGCGGTGACGATCGCCTCGGTGTGTCCGGAGGTCCAGGTGCGGATGTGCTCGACGGCGGCCTCGAGGTCGTCCACCACGCGCACCGCGAGGTCCATCGAGAGGTACTCGGTGGCCCAGTCGTCATCGGTCGCCGGGACGACCTGCACACCGGCCGGGGCCAGCTGGGCCGTGCGCTCGTCGCCGTGCAGGGTGACGCCGGAGGCAGCGAGCGCGGCGAGCACGTCGGGCAGCAGCCGGGGGGCGGCGTCGGCGTGGACGAGCAGGGTCTCGGCCGCGTTGCAGACGCCGACCCGCTGCGTCTTGGAGTTCATGACGATGTCCACGGCCATCGCGCGATCGGCGCTCGCGTCCAGGTACACGTGGCAGTTGCCGACCCCGGTCTCGACCACCGGCACCGTCGCCTCGCGGACGACGGTCTGGATGAGGTCCGCTCCCCCGCGCGGCACGAGCAGGTCGACCAACCCGCGGGCGTGCATGAGGGCGACCGCGCCGGCGCGCCCGTAGGCGTCGATGGACTGCACGGCGTCGCCGGGGAGCCCGACGGCGGCGAGCGCTCCCGCGAGCACGCGCACGATCACCTCGTTGGAGCTCGCGGCCGCGGAGCCGCCCCGCAGGATCGCCGCGTTGCCGCTCTTCAGCGCCAGGCCTGCGGCGTCGACGGTCACGTTCGGCCGCGCCTCGTAGATCATGCCCACGACGCCCATCGGCACCCGCACCTGCCGCAGCCGCAGCCCGTTCGGGAGCGTGGAGCCGCGCACGACCTCGCCCACGGGGTCCGGCAGGGCGGCGACCTCCCGGAGCGCGTCGGCGATCGCACCGATCCGCTCGGGGGTCAGGGTCAGGCGGTCGAGCAGGCCCGGTGCCATGCCGCCCGCCCGCCCGCGCTCGACGTCGACGGCGTTGGCCACGACGATCTCGGGCGCCGCGGCCACGAGCGCGTCGGCCATGGCGTGCAGCGCCGCGTCCTTGGTGGCCCGCGTCGCCCCGGCCAGCTCCCGTGCAGCCACCCGCGCGCGACGGGCGACCTCGAGGACCGCGTCGCGCACGGCGTCGTCCGGCACGGCGCCGGGCGCGGTCACCGACGGGACGGTGGCGGTCTCTGGCGTCTCGGTGCTCGTCATCCCCGCAGGATAGGACTAGCGCCGCGGGACGACGACTACCAGGTCGTCCCGGTGGACCACCTCGCGGTCGTAGCCGGCACCCAGCTTCTCGCGCAGCTCGCGCGTCGACCGGCCCATGAGGTCAGGGACCTCGGCGGAGCCGTAGCCCGCGAAGCCGCGCGCCACCACCGCCCCGTCGGGCCCCACCAGCTCGATGGGGTCGCCCGCGTCGAAGGTTCCCTCGACGCCGACGATGCCCGCGGGCAGCAGGGACGTGCGCCGCTCGACGACGGCGCGGACGGCGCCGGCGTCGAGCACGACGCGTCCACGCGTGCTCGCCGCGTGCTGCAGCCAGAGCAGCCGGGCCGGCTTGCGGCGACCGGTCGCGAGGAACCAGGTCCCGACCGGCTCACCCGCGAGCGCATCCCCGACGTGCGCGGCGTTGGTCAGCACGACGGGCACGCCGGACCGCGTGGCGATCGCGACGGACGAGAGCTTCGTCACCATGCCCCCGGTCCCGACGGCGCTCCCCCGCCCCCCGATCTCGACGCCAGCGAGGTCCGCCGGGCCCCGGACGACCCCGATGCGGCGCGCGCCGGGGCGGGTCGGCGGGGCGTCGTAGAGGGCGTCCACGTCCGTGACCAGCACGAGCGCGTCGGCGTGGACCAGGTGCGACACGAGTGCGGCGAGCCGGTCGTTGTCACCGAAGCGGAGCTCGTCGGTGGCCACGACGTCGTTCTCGTTGACGACGGGCACGACGCCGAGGGCAAGCAGGCGTTCGAGCGCCCGGCTGGCGTTGCGGTACCGCGCGCGCCGGACGGTGTCCTCGGCGGTCAGCAGCACCTGGCCGACCCGCAGGCCGTGGAAGCCGAACGCCTCCGTGTAGCGCGCGACGAGGAGCCCCTGGCCCACCGAGGCGGCCGCCTGCGCCGTCGCGACGTCCCGCGGCCGCCGCGTGAGCCCGAGCGGCGCGAGGCCCGCGGCGACGGCGCCCGAGGTGACGAGCACCACCTGGCCGCCCTCGAGCCGCCGGCGGGCCAGGACCCCCACGAGCGCCCGCAGCGCCTCGACGTCGAGGCGGCCGTCCGGTCCGGTGAGCGACGAGGAGCCGATCTTCACGACGACGCGGTGCGCCGTCCCGACGGCGCGCCGGTCGGCCTGGCTGGGGGTCACGTGCGCATTCTCCCGCGTCCGGCGCACCGTCCGGCGCACCGGCTCGCCCTGTGACCCCTAGGCGGCAACTTTGGTTGACGGCCGCGCGTCGTCAACCTAGGCTGACGCCCATGACAGACCACGCACCGCTGCTGCTGGACCAGGGCGGCGACCCGGACCCCGACGTGGGACTGCGGGCCGTCGCCGCCCTGCGGCGGCTCACCGAACAGCTCGAGGACCTGCAGGTCGCCAACGCCCGCGCACGCGGCTGGTCGTGGGCGCAGATCGCCGCCCTCCTGGGCGTGTCCAAGCAGGCCGTCCACAAGAAGCACGCGCGGCGCACGCCCGCAGGAAGGAACGTGTGATGTTCGAGCGCTTCACCGCCGCGGCCCGGCAGGCCGTCGTCGACGCCCAGCAGGAGGCCGCCCGCCTGCGGCACACGGAGATCGGCGCCGAGCACCTGCTGCTCGCCGTGCTCACCCGCGACAGCGCCGGGTCCCGCGTCCTGCGCGAGCTCGGCGTCGACCACGCCGCCGTCGCCGCCGCGGTGCCGGCCAGGGACGTCCAGGACGCCGACGCGCTCCGCTCGCTCGGCATCGACCTCGAGGCCGTGCGCAGCCGCGTGGAGGCCGCCTTCGGCGCGGGCGCCCTCGCGCCGTCGCCCCGCACCGGGTGGTGGCGTCGGTCGCGGCACGTCCCGTTCACCGGGACCGCCAAGAGGGCGCTCGAGAACTCGCTGCGGGAGGCGCTCGCGCTCCGGCACCGATCGATCGGCACCGAGCACCTCGTGCTGGGGCTGCTCGCCGACCCGGCGGGCCCGGCGCGGACCATCCTCGCGGGCCTCGGCGTGACGCCACCGCAGGAGGACGTCCGGGCCGCCGTCCGGACGGCCCTCGACCGCCCCTGAGACCCCCGCGGGTCCGGGCGCCGGAACGCCCGCGCCGCCTCGGTCTACTCCGAGCGGCTCGGGTCGGTCCAGTGCCCGGACTCGCGCTCGGTCCACAGCTCGGCCCGGGCATCCGCCTTGGCATCCATGCGGTCCCGGTGCTCCCGACGCCGCTCGGCACGGCTCGGCCGCTCCGAGTCGGCCAGCCGCGGGTCGCTGCCGCGTGAACCGAGCAGCTCGACGCCCGTCATGAGCGTCGGCTCCCAGTCGAACACGACGGCGTCGTCGTCCGAGCCGATGACGACCTCGGCGCCCGGCGTCGCGCCGGCGGCGAAGAGCTGCTCCTCGACGCCCAGCCGCGCGAGGCGGTCTGCCAGGTACCCGACCGCCTCGTCGTTCGTGAAGTCGGTCTGGCGCACCCAGCGCTCCGGCTTCGCACCCCGCACCTGGAACCACACCCGCTCACCGGACTCGCGCCGGGTGACCGTGAAGCCCGCCTCGTCCACGGCGCGCGGTCGCAGCACCACGCGCTCGGGGGCCGGCGCCGGCGCGGCCGCCCGGGCCTCCGCGACGAGGGCACCGAGGGCGAACCCCAGCGCGCGCAGTCCCTCGTGGCTCGCCGCGGACACCTCGAGGACCTGCAGCCCGCGCGCCTCGAGGTCCGGGCGCACCAGGTCCGCCAGCTCGCGCGCCTCGGGCACGTCCACCTTGTTCAGCACCACCAGCCGGGGACGCTCGCCGAGCGGCACCTCGCCGCCCGCGATGTCGAGGTCGGCGGCGTACGCGGCGAGCTCCGCCTCGATCACGTCGAGGTCGCTGATCGGGTCGCGGTCCGGCTCGAGCGTCGCGCAGTCGAGGACGTGCACGAGGACCGCGCACCGCTCGACGTGGCGGAGGAACTCCAGGCCGAGGCCCTTGCCCTCGCTCGCACCGGGGATGAGGCCGGGGACGTCCGCGACCGTGTAGCGGTACTCCCCCGCCTGCACGACGCCGAGGTTCGGCACGAGCGTCGTGAACGGGTAGTCGGCGATCTTGGGTCGCGCGGCCGACATGGCCGCCACGAGGCTCGACTTGCCGGCGCTCGGGAAGCCCACGAGGGCGACGTCGGCGATCGTCTTCAGCTCGAGGACGACGTCCGCCTGCTCGCCGGGCTCACCCAGCAGCGCGAAGCCCGGTGCCTTGCGCCGCGGCGAGGACAGGGCCGCGTTGCCGAGGCCCCCCTTGCCGCCCGCGGCCAGGACGAAGCGCGTACCGGCGCCCACGAGGTCCGCGAGCACCTCGCCCCGGGTGGTCTTCACGACCGTGCCGTCCGGCACGCGGAGCACCACGTCGCCGCCCTTGGCGCCGTGCCGGTCGTCGCCCATGCCCGCGGTGCCGCCCGTCGCGCGGCGGTGCGGGGCGTGGTGGTACTCCAGCAGCGTCGTGACCTGCGGGTCCACCTCCAGCACGACGTCGCCGCCGTCGCCACCGTTGCCGCCGTCAGGACCCGCGAGCGGCTTGAACTTCTCACGACGGATCGAGGCGCAGCCGTTCCCCCCGTCACCACCCGCGGCGTGCAGGACCACGCGGTCGACGAATGTCGTCACGACTCACCTCCGGTTCAGCGTCTCCAGCTCACGGTTGGGGCAAACGCGAAGGGGCGCACCACGCCGGTGCGCCCCTGTGCGAGTTGTCGAGGTCAGACCTCGGCGGGAACCTCGATGTCCACGACCTTGCGGCCGCGCCGGACGCCGAAGCGGACCGCGCCCGCCGCGAGGGCGAACAGCGTGTCGTCGCCGCCGCGGCCGACGTTGATACCGGGGTGGAAGTGCGTGCCGCGCTGGCGAACGATGATCTCGCCGGCGTTCACCACCTGGCCGCCGTAACGCTTCACACCGAGGCGCTGAGCGTTCGAGTCGCGCCCGTTGCGCGAGGAGCTCGCGCCCTTCTTGTGTGCCATGACGTGTCCTTCGTCGTCGGGAGTCGCGGCCGGAGCCGTGCTCAGGGCTCAGGCGATGCCGGTGACCTTGAGGCGGGTCAGGTCCTGACGGTGACCCTGGCGCTTCCGGTAGCCGGTCTTGTTCTTGAACTTCTGGATGACGATCTTCGGCCCGCGCTCGTTGCGCAGGATCTCGGCCGTCACGGTGACCTTCGCGAGCGCCGCGGCGTCGGAGGTCACCTTCTCGCCGTCGACGAGCAGGAGGGCGGGCAGCTGAACCGTCTCACCGGCGCCGCCGGACAGGCGGTCCACCACGACGACGTCCCCGACCGAGACCTTCTCCTGCCGGCCGCCGGCCTTCACGATCGCGTACACCACGTTGCTGCTCATCTCTGCTCGTCACTGCGGTCTGCTCGATTGCCGGTCACTCGGGACATCCCACGAACCGGGCGCCCTGCGCACACACCTGTCGCCAGAGAGGCAGGGGGGGCGGGGCAGCGCCGATCCGGCGCGATGCGCACCGACGTTCCAGGGTACGGACTGGGCGCGTGCCGGTCAAACCTCGCCCGGCCCGGCGCCGCACCCGCGGGCCGCTCACGCCTCCCCGGTCCGCCCGTCGCCCTCGACCGCCGCGATGCTGCCGAGCGCGTCCGCGAGCTCCGCCGCGGGTGCGTCGGCTACCGGCGCCTCGGGAGCGTCCGCCGACGCCGACGTCGACGCCGCCGGCTCCGCAC
>JAEWYD010000314.1 GCA_023462275.1 Actinomycetes bacterium | reverse complement strand
GCCTGGCATCGACCGCTGCCACTGAGGCGGCAGCGGTGGCGTGGTGCGGCAGCGCTCGCGGGGAGTGGCAGCGGTGGGTGGCGTGGTGCGGCAGCGCTCGCGGGGAGCGGCAGCGGTCGCGCCGGCTCACTCGACGATCGACGTCACCTCCGCGCCGTCCTCGATCGAGATGTCGCCCCGTGAGAACGCCGTCGGCTGCAGCACCGAGTACACCCCTCCCGACGGCGTCGGCCGCGACTCCAGCAGCCGGAAGCCCGACGGCGGCGCGTCCGGCGCGAACAGGCGTCGCCCGGAGCCGACGCTCACCGGGAAGACGATGAGGCGGTACTCGTCGACGAGGCCGGCCGCGTGCAGCGTCGCGGCGAGCCGCGCGCACCCGTGCACCTGGAGCTCTCCGCCGGGCTCCTCCTTGAGGCGCGCGACGGCGGCCACCGGGTCGCCGCCGACGACGGTCGCCGGTCCCCAGGTCGGGTCCGTCAGCGTGCTGGAGACGACGTACTTCGGCGCGGCGTTGAGGGTCCGCGCGACCGGGTCGGCGGCGTCGGTGATCTGCGGCCAGAACGCCGCCATGATCTCGAAGGTTCGCCGGCCGAACAGCAGCGCGTCGGTGCGCTCGAACCAGCTCGAGACGATCCCGCCGAACGTCTCGTCGGCGACGTAGGGCACAGCCCAGCCGCCGTGCGCGAAGCCGTCCGACGGGTCCTCCTCAGGGCTGCCGGGGCTCTGCATGACGCCGTCGAGCGTCAGGAAGGCGTGCACGGTGAGTCGCATCGGGTCCTCCTCGAGGATGGTGTGCTGCAGGGGTGGACCGGCGTCGCGCGCGGAACTCATCGGGGTCGGGGCGGTCGCGTCGGCGTGTACGCGGTCGACACGGGCACGGGCCGCGTCGTCGCGCACCGGGCGGACGAGCGGTTCGCGTACGCCTCGACCGTCAAGGCGTTGGCCGCCGCCGCGCTGCTGGCCGCCACGCCACCCGAGGCGCTGGACGAGATCGTCCCCTACGCCGCGGCGGACGTCGTCGACTGGTCGCCCGTCGCGCAGGCGCACGCCGGCGCCGGACTGCCCCTGCGCGACCTGCTCGCGGCGGCCGTCGAGCAGAGCGACAACACCGCGGGCAACCTCGTCCTCGCGCGGCTCGGCGGCCCCGAGGGCCTGCGCGCCGCGCTGAGCGCGATGGGCGACGACGTCACGCAACCGGCCCGCACGGAACCCGACCTCAACCGGTGGACGCCGGGCGACCCACGTGACACCAGCACGCCGCGCGCCCTGGCGACCGACCTGGCCGCGTATCTCCTCGAGGGCGGGCTCGACGACGCGGACCGGGACCTCCTCGTGGGCTGGCTGACCGCGTCGACGACCGGCACGGGCCTGGTGCGCGCGGGGGTGCCCCAGGGGTGGACGGTCGCGGACAAGAGCGGCTCGGCAGACCTCGGCACGCGCAACGACGTCGCGGTGGTGTGGCCGCCGGACCGGGAGCCGATCGTGCTCGCGATCATGACGTCGCGGGAGGCGGCGGGCGCGGCCGCGGAGCCCGACGACGCCCTCGTGGCCCGCGCGGCCGAGGCGGTCGTGGACGCGCTCGGGTGAGCGGCGTCGTCGTCCACCGGGCGGTGCCGCGGTGTCCGTGCCGTCGCCTACCCTGGGCGCCGTGACCACCGCCCTGTACCGCCGCTACCGGCCGGAGACGTTCGCCGAGGTGATCGGGCAGGAGCACGTCACGGAGCCCCTGATCCAGGCGCTGCGGACCGGCCGGGTCAGCCACGCCTACCTCTTCTCCGGGCCGCGCGGCTGCGGCAAGACGACGTCGGCCCGCATCCTCGCGCGGTGCCTCAACTGCGAGCAGGGTCCGACGCCGGAGCCGTGCGGTGTGTGCCCGTCGTGCGTGGAGCTGGCGCGGGGCGGCCCCGGCAGCCTCGACGTCGTCGAGATCGACGCGGCCAGCCACAACGGCGTCGACGACGCGCGTGACCTGCGCGAGCGCGCGGCCTACGCCCCGGCGCGGGACCGGTTCAAGATCTTCATCCTCGACGAGGCGCACATGGTGACGCCGCAGGGCTTCAACGCCCTGCTCAAGATCGTGGAGGAGCCGCCGCCGCACGTGAAGTTCGTGTTCGCGACGACGGAGCCGGACAAGGTGATCGGGACCATCCGGTCGCGCACGCACCACTACCCGTTCCGGCTGGTGCCGCCGGACACCCTGCAGCCGTACCTGCAGCAGATCTGCGACGCCGAGGGCGTGGCCGTGGGCGCCGGGGTGCTGCCGCTGGTGGTCCGCGCGGGCGGCGGATCGGTGCGGGACTCGCTGTCGGTGCTGGACCAGCTGGTGGCCGGCGCCGGGGCCGACGGGATCGACTACGAGGCGGCCGTGGCGCTGCTCGGGTACACGCACGCGACGCTGCTGGACGACGCCGTGGAGGCGCTCGCCGCGCGGGACGGCGCCTCGGCGTTCCGCGTGGTCGACCGCGTGATCTCGACCGGCCAGGAGCCGCGGCGGTTCGTGGAGGACCTGCTGGAGCGGCTGCGCGACCTCATCGTCATCGCGGCCGCGGGCGAGTCGGCCGACGGCGTGCTGCGGACCCTGCCTGCGGACCAGGTGCAGCGCATGCGGGCGCAGGCGTCTGCGCTCGGCGCGTTCGAGCTGTCGCGCTCGGCGGACCTTGCGAACGCCGCGCTCACCGAGATGACCGGCGCGACGTCGCCGCGGCTGCACCTGGAGCTGCTGGTCGCGCGCCTGCTCCTGCCGGCGGCCGACGACGGCGCTCGCGGGCTCGGCGCGCGGCTGGAC
>JAEWYD010000313.1 GCA_023462275.1 Actinomycetes bacterium | reverse complement strand
GGCCAAGACGGTGGCCGAGGGCGACCCCGAGGTGAGCGAGGCCGTCGACTTCGCGCGGTACTACGCGGAGCAGGCCATGGCGCTCTCCGACGACGTCGCGCGCGGGGCGGTCTTCCGGCCCCACGGCGTCACCGTCGTCACACCGCCGTGGAACTTCCCCGTCGCGATCCCGGTCGGCGGCGTGCTCGCGGCGCTGGCCGCGGGCTCGCCGGTCCTCGTCAAGCCCGCGCCCCAGACGCCCCGGTGCGCGGCGGTCGCCTTCGCCGCCGTGCGGGCGGGCCTGGCCGACGCGGGCGCCCCGGCCGACGTCCTGCAGGTGGTCGACGCCCCGGAGGACGAGCTCGGGCGCCGCCTGGTCACGCACCCGGACGTGGCCCGGGTGGTGCTGACGGGATCCATCGAGACCGCGCGGCTCTTCGCGGGCTGGCGGCCGGACCTGGACGTCCTGGCGGAGACGTCCGGCAAGAACGCGATCGTCGTCACCCCCGCAGCGGACGTGGACCTCGCCGTCGCGGACGTCGTCAGGTCCGCCTTCGGCCACGCGGGTCAGAAGTGCTCGGCGGCCTCCCTGCTGATCCTGGTGGGATCCGCGGGCCGCTCGGCACGCCTGCGCCGTCAGCTCGCCGACGCCGCCGCCTCGCTCCGGGTGGGCCCGGCCACGGACGCCGCGACCGCCATGGGACCGCTGATCGAGCCCGCCCGCGGCAAGCTCCTGCGCGCACTGACGACGCTGGACGAGGGCGAGGCCTGGCTGCTCCGGCCGCGTCGCATGGACGAGGCGGGCCGCCTCTGGACCCCGGGGATCAAGCACGGCGTCGCCCCCGGCTCCTTCTTCCACCTGACGGAGTGCTTCGGCCCGGTCCTCGGCGTCATGCGCGCCGACACGCTCGCCGAGGCCGTCGCCCTCCAGAACGCCGTCCCCTTCGGCCTGACCGGTGGCCTGCACTCGCTCGACGAGGCGGAGGTGGCCTGGTGGCTCGAGCACGTGGAGGTGGGCAACGCCTACGTCAACCGCCACGTCACCGGCGCGGTGGTGCGGCGCCAGCCGTTCGGTGGCTGGAAGGAGTCCGTCGTCGGCCCGGGCGCGAAGGCCGGCGGCCCCGGCTACGTCGCGCAGCTCGGCCGGTGGGTCGACGCGCCCGACGTCCCGTCGGACCCGGCCGCGTGGCTCGCGTGGGCAGCGCACGACGACGAGCGCGTGTGGGCCGCGGACCTGGGCCTGGCGCACGACCCCTCCGGGCTCGAGGTGGAGTCGAACGTCCTGCGCTACCGCCCGGTCCCGCGCCTCACGGTCCGGGTGGGGCCCGGCGCGGCCGAGCACCACGTCGCCCGCGTTCTGCACGCGGCGGCGACCGCGGGCGTGCCGGTCACGCTGAGCCGCCACGAGGACCAGCCCGACGCAGCCTTCCTGGCGGCCGTGCGCGCCGGGACCGTCAACGGGCGCATCCGCCTCGTCGGGGCGGGCCCGGGGCTGCGGGCCGCCGCCGCGTCGTCGGTCGGCCGGACCACCGTCCTGGACGGCCCCGTCCTCGCCGCCGCGAACCGCGAGCTGCGCACCGTGGTGCGGGAGCAGGCCGTGAGCACGACACGCCACCGATTCGGGCATGTCGGACAGAACCACCGATAGATTCCGGGTGCACCTCACGACCGGTGTGAGGATCTGCCCGAGAGGCCCGGACGAACGTGATCGACATCGGCGCTTCAGTTCCGCACGCGTATGCCGATAGCCCCTACGTGGGTGGATCCATGCTCGCGTGGGCCACGGTCACCCAGTGCGTCGTCGCTGGCGTCGTCGTGGGCCTCGTCGCGGTCGAGGTGGGGGCGTGGCGCGGTGCGCTGCGCCGTTCGAGCGCCCGCTGGGGTGTGGCGTTCACGGTCGCGCTCGCGGCCGTGTGCCTCCTCAACGGCCTGACGGGCATCGTCGCTGCGGATCACGTCGCCGCGCTGCTCTTCGCGCGCTACGCGGCCTTCGCGGCCGCCGTGCTGCTGTGCCCGGCCGCCGTGCGCGCGCACACCGACGGGCCCCGCGCGCGACTCCTCGTCGCCGTCCTGGGCGCCTGGTACGCCGCGGGCGGTGTCCTGTGGTGGACGACCTCCCTGCTGCTGGTCGACGCCGGCGGTGCCGTGCCCGAGTACGGGCCGCTCCTCCCGGCCGTCGAGCTCCTGCCGCTCGGCCTCGTGGCGGGCTACGTGCTGCGCGCGGTGCGCGGTCTGCGCATGACGACGGTCGGCGCGGTGGTCACGGCCGCGAGCGTCACCTCAGTCCTCGCCCTCACGGTCGCCTCCGTCCTGCCCCCGACGGCGGTCACCGAGCTGGTCCGTGGCCTGTGGGTGGTCCCGCTGGTCGCCGGCCTCGAGCTCGTCGCGGCGCACCACGTGCAGTCGGTGCGCCGCGCGGCCGAGCGCCGCGCCCGCATGCGGGACGCCCTCGCGCGCGTGTCGAACGCCGCCTGGCTGGTCCGCACCCCGGAGGACCTCCTCGAGACCGCGCGGGAGGAGTGCCGCACCCTCCTCGGCGACCCGTCGATCCAGGGCACCCTCCGGCCGCTCTCGAAGGACCGGTTCGTCACGGAGTTCTACTCCGCGGACGGGCGGCGCCTCCTGGCCGACGAGCAGTCGTTCCTCCGCGACCTCGCCCGCACCGTGTCGAGCGCGGCCGAGCGCCAGACCCTCACAAGCAAGCTCCGCGTGGCCGCGTACACCGACGCCCTGACCGGGCTGCACAACCGGCCGGCGCTGGACCGCCACCTCGCCGCCGTGCTGGGCAAGGCCGAGGTCGAGCACACCCGCGTCGCGGTCCTCTTCTGCGACCTGGAGAACTTCAAGCACGCGAACGACATGCGCGGCCGGGAGTGGGGCGACCGCCTCCTCGTGCGCGTGGCCGCGCAGCTCACCGAGGCCGTCGGACCCGCGGCGTTCGTCGCCCGCCACGGTGGCGACCACTTCGTCGCGGTCATCGAGCGCGCCGCGAGCGACGCCGAGCTGCTCGGGCTCGCGATGCGGGTGCACAAGCGGTTCGAGTACCTCACGCACCGCGTGCCGGCCACCCCGCTGACGGTCGGCGTCTCGGCGTGGCGGCCCGGCCAGGTCCGCGACGTCGACGGGCTCGTGCGCGGCGCCGACCTGGCGATGCAGCAGGCCAAGCGCACCGGGCGCGGCGCCGCGTTCTACGACGACCGGCTGCGCGAGGAGTTTCTCGCCCGGACCGCGATGCGCCGCGAGCTCGAGGACGGCATCGCGGCCGGCGACATCGTCGTGCACTTCCAGCCACTCACCGACTCCCACACCCTCGAGGTCGTGGGGATGGAGGCGCTCGCGCGGTGGCGGCGCGGCGGCGTCCTCGTCGCGCCGTCCGAGTGGCTGCCCCTGGCGGAGGAGACGGGGCTCATCGTCGAGATCGGCCGCCAGGTCTTCGCCGCCGCACGGGCCGCGTCCGAGAAGTACGACCTCCCCGTGGCCGTGAACGTCGCGCCGCGACAGCTCGACGAGGCCGACTTCGTGCGGCACGTGGAGCAGTCCTGGGGCCCCGGTGCCTGGCGCCGGCTCACCATCGAGGTCACGGAGAGCGCCCTGCTGCGGGACACCGCGCACGCGCGGGCCTCGCTGGCCACCCTCGCCGCCCGCGGGGTGCGCATCGCGCTGGACGACTTCGGCACCGGCTACAACTCGCTCGCGCGGCTCGGCGACCTGCCGGTGCACGTGCTGAAGATCGACCGGACGTTCATCAGCGACTCCCAGCGCCCGGCCGGCACCGCGGTCCTGCGTGCCGTGCTCGCCGTCGCGCGCGCGCACGGCCTCGACGTCGTCGCGGAGGGCGTGGAGCACGCCGACGAGCTCACGACGCTGGTGGCGCTCGGCGTCGACACGGTCCAGGGCTTCATGCTCGGCCGGCCGGGTCCGACGCTGCCGATCCGGGGTCGCCGGCCGGGGACGGGTCAGCAACCCGTCGTGCCGGACACCCGGCTGCCCCACCGGGTCACATCAGCAGCGTCGGCTTGAGCTCCACGAGGCGGCCGAGCAGGCCGTTCACGAACCCCGGCGAGTCGTCGGTCGAGAGCGCCCGCGCCAGCTCCACAGCCTCGTCGACGGCGACGGCGTCCGGTACGTCCTCGCTGAAGAGGACCTCCCACGCGCCGATCCGGAGGATGGCGCGGTCCACCGCGGGCATCCGCGCGATCGTCCACCCCTGCGCGTAGCTCGCGATCAGCTCGTCGATGCGGTCCGCCCGCGCGACGACGCCCTCGACGAGCTCCACCGAGTACTGCGGCAGCGAGGTCTGCGTGCCGGGTTGGCGCAGGCGCTCCGCCAGCACCTCCAGCACGGGGAGCCCACGCTGGTCGGCCTCGAAGAGGACGTCGAGCGCCCGCTTCCGGGCCTTGCTGCGTGCGGCCACGTCAGTCGTTCACGCGGCCGAGGTACGACCCGTCCCGGGTGTCCACGCGGACCTTGGTGCCGGTCTCCAGGAACAGCGGGACCTGGATCTCCGCGCCGGTCTCGAGCGTGGCGGGCTTGGTGCCGCCCGTCGACCGGTCGCCCTGCAGCCCCGGCTCCGTGTACGTGATCTCCAGCACGACGGCGGCGGGCAGCTCCACGTAGAGCGGCGAGCCGTCGTGGGTGGCGACGATGGCCGCCTGGTTCTCCAGGAGGTACTTCGCTGCGTCTCCGACGACGGTCTCGCCGACGTGCAGCTGGTCGTACGTCGCGGTGTCCATGAAGACGAAGTCCGTGCCGTCCTTGTACAGGTACTGCATCTCGCGCTTGTCGACGTTGGCCGTCTCGACCTTCACGCCGGCGTTGAACGTCCGGTCGACGACCTTGCCGGAGAGGACGTTCTTGAGCTTGGTGCGCACGAAGGCACCGCCCTTGCCCGGCTTGACGTGCTGGAACTCCACGACGGTCCACAGCTGGCCGTCGAAGTTCAGGACGAGGCCGTTCTTCAGGTCGTTGGTCGTCGCCACGATGGTCTTCCTGCTCGCTGGGGTTGCCCGGGCGGTCTCGCGCGTCGCGCGGGCACCGGGAGGGGCCCGCGGGTGCGGGCCCGGACGAGTCTAGCGGCGTGCGGCCACGGCCGGTGGTCAGCGCGCCTGGACCGCCCGCGCCGTCAGGCGGTGAGGAGGGCGCGGGCCGCGGCCCCCACGGCGGCGGCCCACAGCATGGAGGCGAGGGTCCCGATGACGAACCTCTCCGACGACCCGGGGTGCTCGCGCAGCTCCGGGTACCGCCCGAGGCCCTTCACCGCCACGACGAACGCGACCCCGGCGGGGTAGCCGAGGGCGAGGGCGCCGGTGACGGCCGTTCGCTCCAGCAGGCCGATCCAGGTCCCGCCCCGCAGCGCCGCCCGGGCCCGGGGCCCGGTGGGGCCGTCGGCGTCCGCGTCCGCCGGCGCGACGGCCGTGACCGCCCCGGCGTCGGACGAGCGTGCGGCGAGGCGGAGCACCAGCGTCGTCAGAGCCCAACCGCCGACCGTGCTCAGCGCAAGCGCCGCGATCGCGACGAGTGCCGTCCCCCACCAGGTCACCGCTCCCCCTCCCGCAGCAGCCGCGCGGCGGCCGGTCGCCCGGCGCGCTCCTCCGCCCACATGGCGGCCCGCAGCCGCTGACTGACGGCCTGCTGGCTGATCCCGAGACGTGCCGCCACCCGGTCCTGGGTCGCGCCGTCGCCGAGCTCGACCATAGCGTCCACGACCGCCCAGCCGGCCTCGCGCCGTCGCGCCACCACCGCGCCCAGCAGCACGAGCACCGCCTCGGCGTCGGCGGCGGCGGCCGGGTCGCTCCCGGCGACCGCGAGGGGCAGCGGTCGGGTGCGGATCTTGGCGCGCTCGACGGCGGTGCGGGCGTGCACGAAGGCGTCACCGCTGCCCTCCCGCGTCGAGGCTGGCAGCGGCTCGTCGACAGGGCCGGCGCCGATCCCGATGCTCCAGCCCCCGATCCGCACGAGGCGCAGGACCAGGTCGACCGTGGCGTCGGCGTCGCTGACCACTGCCTGGACCTCGTCGCCGACGGTGCGCTCGAACGGCAGCACCAGGCCCGGGGCCCCCGCGAGCTGCCCGAGCAGCTCGGGTACGCGGTCCCGACCGCGCCGGCTGCCCACCTGGTCGACGGTGAGGACGAACATGCGACAACCCTAGACCCTTGTCATTGCAATCACGAGGCTCTGCACTAGTGAACACTGCGCCTCACGTGCCCCTGCGCAGGCGTCGACGAGGTCACGGCCTGGCGCTGACCTCGTTGGTCGCCCGCTCAGGGGGCGCCGCACAGGCCACCGCCCGGTCGCGCCTGACGACGAGCACCGTCAGCACGACCATCGCGACGTGGGTCGGCCCGACGCGGAGGGGGTACTCCACGAGGTACGGGCCGACCATCGCGAGGAGCACGCCCGGCCACGTCGCGAGGCGACCCAGGGCGCCTGGACGGCGCGGCGTCGTCCAGGCCCACAGGAGCCCGACCACGACGAACGGGATCGTGTAGTACGTCTGCAGCAGCGGGTCCAGCACGATGCGCGTCGCGACGAGCACGAGGACCGCCGGCAGGCCGGTGCCCGGCCACCACCACGCGACGGCGGACGTCACCGCCACGACGACGGCCGCCTGCACGAGCCGGAGGGCCCATCCGCCCAGCGCCAGGTGCTCCAGCGGGATGCCGAACGGCTGCAGGCCGGAGCCCCACGTGAACTCGAACGTCCGCGCATCACCGAAGAGGTAGAAGGGCCCGTAGGCGGCGGCCGCGATCGTCGCGGAGAGCACCCCGACGACGACCACCGGGCGCCACCCGCGCCGCAGCAGCACAAGCGGGGCGCCGAGCACCGCCCAGAGCTTCACGGCCACGGCAACACCCAGGAGCGCGCCGCCGCGTACGGTGCTCGCGGAGCGGACGAGCAGCACGAGGTGCGCGAGGGCCAGGCCCAGGAAGAGCTCCTCCGGGTGGCCAATGCCGATGGACTCGGCCAGCACACCGAGGAACACGACCGGCGTCACGACGCCCCACTGCGCGGCGAGTCGCGGCGCCCCCCACGCGTCCGCCCACCGGCCCGCCAGGTACAGGGCGTACGCGGCCAGGGCGACCGACTGCACCGCCGCCACCATGAAGAGCACGGGCAGGCCGACGACGTCGACGACGGCAGCCAGGACGCCGACGAGCAGCAGGTAGAGCGGGCCGATCTGCAGGCCGGACGACGAGAAGACGTCGAGCATGTCGCTGCCGAGCATCGAGCGGCCGGCCTCACGGAACCACCCCGCGTCGCCACCCGGGATGGCCGCGCCGAAGAGCCCGGGCCCGATGGCCGCGGCGGGCAGGAGCAGGGCGGCCGGGTGCGCCCAGAGCCACTGCGCGGCGCGCCCGAGCGCGTCGGGCCGCGCACCGAGCTCCGCGGCCTCGCGGCGCCACCGGTCGAGCGCCCCCGGGCGCGCCCCGTTGCCCGCCGTCCCGTCCACCATGTCTGCCTCCCCGTTCCCCTATCGGCCGCGCGAGCGGCGCGGTTGAGGAGGCCCGGGGTCTCAGCCGAGCCGGGCTGCCAGGGCCTGCAGCGCCAAGCGGTAGGAGTCGAAGCCGAAGCCGGCGACCGTGCCCGTCGCGACCGGCCCCACCACGCTGTGCCGGCGGAACGCCTCCCGCGCCAACGGGTTGGACAGGTGCACCTCCACGAGCAGCAGGCCGGCGTCGGTCACCTGCGCCGCCGCGTCCCGCAGCGCGTAGGAGTAGTGCGTGAACGCGGCGGGGTTGAGGACGACGTGCGCGCCGGCGTCCACCGCCTCGTGCAGCCAGCCGACCAGCTCCGACTCGTCGTCCGTCTGGCGGCACTCGACCGTGAGCCCGAGCCCGCCGCCCCAGCCGCCCACCGCGGCGGCCAGGTCCGCCAGCGTCGCGGAGCCGTACACCTCGGGCTCCCGCACACCGAGCCGACCGAGGTTGGGACCGTTGAGGACCAGCACGCGAGTCATGCCCGAAGGCTAGGGGATCGCGGCGCCCCGGTCAGAGCGCGACCGGCCCCGCGCCCTCGCGGCTGATCTCGGCGTAGGCCGCGGAGAGCAGGGCCGGGTCCGGACCCTCGAGGCGGGTCGGCCGGCCGACGCCCTCCAGCACCACGAAGCGCAGGACGTCGCCGCGGCTCTTCTTGTCGCGCCGCATGGCCGCCAGGAGCTGGTCCCACCGGTCGCCGCGGTACGTCGTCGGCAGGCCGAGGGAGGTCAGCACCGCGCGGTGCCGCTCCACGACGTCGTCCGAGAGGCGGCCGGCGAGCCGCGCCAGCTCGGCGGCGAAGACCATGCCGACGGAGACCGCAGCACCGTGCCGCCACCGGTACCGCTCGACCTGCTCGATGGCGTGGCCGAGGGTGTGGCCGTAGTTGAGGATCTCGCGCAGGTGGGACTCGCGCAGGTCGGCGGCCACGACCTCGGCCTTGATCCGCACCGACCGCTCGACGAGCTCGCGGACCAGGTCCCGGTCCGTCAGCTGCGGGCCCGTGAGCGCCCCGGGGTCCGCCTCGATCAGCTCCAGCGTCCGCTCGTCCGCGATGAAGCCGTGCTTGACCACCTCGCCCAGCCCCGCCACCCGCTCGTGGGCCGGCAGGGTGTCCAGGGCCGCGAGGTCGCAGAGCACGCCCGCGGGCGGGTAGAAGGAACCGACGAGGTTCTTGCCCTCGTCCGTGTTGATCGCCGTCTTTCCGCCGACGGCGGCGTCCACCATCGCGACGACGGTCGTCGCCACGTGGACCACCCGGATGCCGCGCAGCCAGGTGGAGGCCACGAAGCCGGCGAGGTCGCAGGTCGCCCCACCCCCCAGGCCGACGACGGCGTCCGTCCGCGTGAAGTCGGCCTGGCCCAGCACGTGCCAGCAGAAGGCCGCGACCTGGACCGTCTTCGCGTCCTCGGCATCCGGCACCTCGGCCAGGAAGACCTCGTAGCCGACGCCGACCAGGTCGGCGCGAACCGCCTCCGCGGACGCGGCGAGGACGCGCGGGTGCACCAGGAGGACCTTGCGGACGCGGTCCCCCAGCATGCGCGGCAGCTCACCGAGCAGGTGGTACCCGACGACGACGTCGTACGGCTGCTCGCCCTCGACGCGGATCCTCGTCGGTTCAGTCATCGTCCGCCGCCTTCCGCCTGCCCCCGCGCCGCACCGAGCGCCGCCGCGACCTCGTCGGCCACCTCGGTCGGCGTGCGGTCGTCCGTCTCGACCCGGTGCGAGCTGACCGCCTCGTACACGGGCCGCCGGGCGGTCATGAGCGCCTGCCACTGCGCGCGCGGGTTGCCCAGCAGCAGCGGCCGCGCCGTCGCGAAGCCGACCCGGGGGGCCGCGGACGCCAGCGACACGTCGAGGAACACGACCGCACCGCCGTCGGACCGGTACTCCCCCAGCGCCGCCCGGACGGCGTCGTCCAGGACCGCCCCGCCGCCCAGCGCCAGCACGCCCGCGTGCTCCTCGAGCGCCCGCAGCACCGCCGCGCGCTCGAGGCCGCGGAAGTGCGGCTCGCCGTCCTCGACGAAGATGTCGGCGATCGGCTTGCCGGCGACGGCCTCCACGTCGGCGTCGGTGTCGCGCACCGCGACACCGAGCCGCTCGGCGAGGCGGGCGGCGACCGTGGACTTGCCCGCCCCGGGCGGCCCGACCAGGACGACGAGCGGCCCGCTCATCGCTGCAGCGCCGGGACGGCCGCGAGGTAGGCGGCGACGTTCCTGGCGACCTCGGCCACGCTGTCGCCGCCGAACTTCTCCAGCAGGGCGTCGGCGAGCACCAGCGCCGTCATCGCCTCGGCGACCACGGCGGCCGGCGGGACGGCGCAGACGTCGGAGCGCTGGTGGATGGCGCGCGCCGGCTCCCCGGTCACGACGTCCACCGTGTCGAGCGCGCGGGGCACCGTGGAGATCGGCTTCATCGCGGCACGCACCCGCAGCACCTCGCCGTTGGAGACGCCCCCCTCGATCCCGCCGGCGCGGTTGGTGCGGCGCCGGATCTCGCCCGTGACGTCGTCGCGCTCCATCTCGTCGTGCGCCTGCGAGCCGCGCCGCGCGGCGGTGCGGAACCCGTCGCCAACCTCCACGCCCTTGATGGCCTGGATGCCCATGAGCGCGGCGGCGAGCCGCGCGTCCAGCCGTCGGTCCCCGTGGACGTAGGTGCCCAGACCCGTGGGGACCCCGTACGCCAGCACCTCGACGACGCCACCCAGCGTGTCTCCCGCCTTCTGGCAGTCGTCGATCTCGGCCACCATGGCGGCCGACGTCGCCGCGTCGAAGCAGCGCACCGGGTCCGCGTCGAGGGCCGCGGCGTCGTCCGGCCCAGGCAGCGCCGCGTCGTCCGGCACGGCCACCGGCCCGATCGCCACGACGTGCGCCACGAGCCGGATGCCCGCCGCCTGCTCGAGGAACCGCGCCGCCACGGCGCCGAGGGCGACGCGCGTCGCCGTCTCCCGCGCCGATGCGCGCTCCAGGACCGGGCGCGCGTCCTCGAAGCCGTACTTGCGCATGCCGACGAGGTCGGCGTGGCCGGGCCTGGGCCGCGTGAGCGGGCGGTTGCGTGCGACCTCGCGGGCGTCGCCCGTGCCTGCGTCCACCATGAGGCGCTCCGGGGGGACCGGATCGGCCGACATGACGTCGAGCCACTTGGGCCACTCGGCGTTGCCGATCTCGATCGCCACCGGGCCGCCTTGGGTGCGGCCGTGCCGGATGCCCCCGAGGAGTCGGACCTCGTCGGTCTCGAACGCCATGCGCGCGCCCCGGCCGTAGCCGAGCCGCCGCCGGGCCAGGGCGGCCTGGACGTCGGCCGTCGTCACCCCGACGCCGGCCGGCAGGCCCTCGAGGATCCCGACGAGCGCGGGGCCGTGGGACTCACCGGAGGTCAGCCAGCGCAGCATGGCGCCATCCTCGCACGGCGCCCGGACGCGCCTCGGCCCGCGTCCGTGTCACGGACGCGGGCCGAGGTGGTGTCGCTGGTCAGTCCCTACTTCGTCGGCGTGAGCGGCGCGAAGGGGTTCTGGTCCGAGGACGGAAGCGGCGGCACCGGGGCGGGCGTCGCGCCGTCGTCCGCGGGCGGCGCGGTCGCGGTCGTGTCCAGGAG
Source organism: Actinomycetes bacterium (assembly GCA_023462275.1). Taxonomy (GTDB): domain Bacteria; phylum Actinomycetota; class Actinomycetes; order Actinomycetales; family Cellulomonadaceae; genus Actinotalea. The sequence goes on along the minus strand of JAEWYD010000313.1, from coordinate 10,674 downwards.
CACGTAGTAGTACCCGGTCACCCGCATCTCGACGTCGCCGTCGTTCGTGGCCGGCTTGCCACCGCTGGCCTCCCCGCGCTTCTGCCGGGTCAGCTCGACGTCCGTGGCGAGGAAGATGCGGCCGCTGTTCGCCTGCATCTGCTCCACGAAGGACAGCGCGTTGGGGTAGCCGCCCACGATCGTGACGCTCATCGGGATCGCGACGAAGCCGTCGATCTGCGCGGCGCCCCCCGCGGCGGGCGCGGGGGTCGGCGTCGCCGCGGTGTCGTGCTGGTCCGCGGCGTTCGACGCGTCGTCCGCCGTGTCCTGAGCCTGGTCGACGGCGGAGCCGTTGGGCTCAGCCGCGGGTGTCGGCGTCGGCGTGGCCGTGCCGGCCGGGACGAGAGGCGCCGGCACCGTGACCGTCATCGGCGCGCCCGGCGTCAGCTCCGTGATCGTCACCGCCGCCGTCTCCGCCATCGCGTTGATCGCGGCCGTCAGGTCCGGCAGCCCAGCCTCCGGCGGCATGGCCACCGCGAGCTGGGCCAGCTTCGCCTTGTAGTCGTCGAGGTGCTTGAACTTCGCCGCCAGGTCCGCCACCTCGCGCTGGAGGATGACGTTCTGGTCCTCGGCACTCCTGGCCTGCGCGAGGGTCTGGTCCGTCGACTCCGTCCGCGGCACGTACATCAGGAAGTACGTCCCGGCGAAGATCGCCACGATCAGGAACACTGCACCGGCGATCCAGCCGGCGGAACGCTTCATGGCCATCAGTCGTCGCTCCCGGACTCGGACCCGTCGGTGCTCGCACCCGCGGCCGCCGCGGCGTCAGCCGCGGCCTGCTCGGCGGCGCTGAGGTACCGGTGGGCGTACACCTGGTCGGTGAGGAGCACGACGGCGGCCACGTTGTAGAAGACCTTGCCGTCCTGCTCGGTGCGGGTCGCCTGGGTGAACCAGGCACTCGCGAAGCCGGGGATCTGCGCGAGGTTGCGCAGCCAGGTCTCCGTGTCGGGCACCGTCTCGGACTGGCCGCTGAACGTCACCGTGCTGACGCCGAGGGCGGACAGCGGGTCCGTCGGGGTCGTCGGGAGGACCATCGGCGTCGCGCTCACGGTCCGCAGCGACTCCACGCGGATCCCGGGAGGCGCCGACCAGGCGATCGCCTTGAGGTAGGGCTGCCACAGGACCTCGGTCGACATGCCCAGCGCCTGCGCATCCTGGGCACGCTTGAGCGCCCCGAGCACCAGCGGGACCTCGGCGTACTCGGCCTTCTGCCCGTTGAGCCGCTGCGTCTCGTCCTGGGCCTGCCGCAGCCGCGTGTCGGCGTCGTTCTTGTCGAGGACCGCCTTGCCGACCATCCCGGCGGACAGAACCAGGGCCACGGCGACGGCCAGGGCGAGCCATCGCTTGGTCCGGGCCAGCCCGCGCGCCGCCTCCACCTCGGGCGGCAGGAGGTTGACCTGGGGAAGGGACGGTGCCTGCACCGCTTGCGCGCGCGCCATCATGCTGCTGCTCCGTAGGCGAGACCGATCGGCATGGCCAGCAGCGAGGACTGCCGGGCGAGGGCATCCGAGTGCGCACCCTTGGCCACCCGGAGGCTGGCAAGGGGGTCGCCCATCGTGACGGGGAGCCGACTGGCGGAGGAGAGGTACTGCCCGAACCCGGGCAGCAGGGAGCCGCCTCCGGTGAGCACCACGACCTCGATCCCAGCGCCGGGATGGTTGCCGGCGTAGTACACGAACGTGTTGCGGACGGCCTCGATGAGCGGCCGGACCACGCCGCTGATCGCCTCGGCCGCACCGACGTACTCGGGGCCGACCGAGAAGCCGACGCCGACCTCGCGCTTGACGTTGTCGGCGTCGGGAGCGGAGATCCCCATCGCCCCGGCGACGGCATCCGTGACGTTCTGGCCACCCGTGGGCAGGATCCGCACGAACTGCGGCAGCCCCCCTGCGGTGATGACCACCTGGGAGATCCGGGCGCCCACGTCGACGACGGCGACGGTGCGGTTGACCAGGTCGCCGCGCACGATGGCGCGCAGCAGCGCGAAGGAGTTGAGGTCGACGAGCTGGGGCCGCAGGCCCGCGCCCTCGACCGCCATGACGTTCGCGCGCACGGTGTCCCGCGTCGCCGCCACGAGCATCCCGTGCATCATCCGGCCGGTCTGGTTCTCGAGCTCCCCCGTCGGGTAGAAGTCCATCAGGGCCTCGTCGGTCGACATCGGGAGCAGGTCCTGCACCTGGAACGCCAGCGAGCCCCGCAGCTGGGGCAGTGGCATCCACGGCAGGTCGAGCTCGCGGACGACGACCCGCTGGTTGCCGACGCCGATGTTGACGTCGCGGCTCGCGAACTTCGCGTCGCTCCAGAGCTTGCGCAGGGTGGCACTCACGGTGCCCGCGTCCTCGACCTCGCCGTCGCGTACGGCACCCGGCGGCAGCGCCGCCTCGGCGTACTTCACGAGGGTCGGCTGGGCCGACGCCCCCCGCCCCGAGATCACCATCTCGGCAGCACGCACGTGTGTGGTGCCGATGTCGAGCCCGATCACACCAGCCTTGGCCACTGAGGGTCCCTTCTCCCTGACGCCGTTGCGCGTCCGTTGGTGCTATCGGGTGACCGTCGCCCGGGCTTGAGCACCAAGGGGAGACAGATCGTCAGGAACCGGCGGTCCTAGCGATCAGGTCGAGGTACCCCGACCACAGGCCCTCGCCGGCCGCGACGCCGAGGGCGGCGCCCAGCACCATCCAGGGGCCGAACGGCACCTTGGAGGTGCGGCTCCCCCGCTTGGCGACGATCAGGCCGATGCCGTACAGCCCCCCGAGCAGGAACGCCGCGAAGGCGCCGACGACGAGCGCCCCCCACCCGAGCCAGGCCATCGCCGCGCCGAGAACGCCCGCGAGCTTGACGTCGCCGAAGCCCATCGCGCCGGGCTTCACCAGCAGGAGCAGGAAGTAGACCACCCACAGCACCGCGCCACCGATGGCCGCGCGCAGCAGCGCCGACCAGTCCCCCGAGGCCCACGCGGCAGCCCCGAGCAGCACGGCCAGCGCCGGGTAGGCAGGCAGGACGATGGGGTTGGGCAGGCGGTGCGTGTCGAGGTCGATGAGGGCCAGGGCGAGGCCGATGGAGGCCAGGTAGAGGTAGGCGGGCAGCTCGGGCGCCCACCCGATCCGGACCCCGACGAGCGCGAACAGCACCCCGGTCGTCAGCTCGACCAGCGGGTAGCGCCGCGCGATCGGCGCGGCGCAGTCCCGGCACCGGCCACGCAGCCAGAGCCAGGACAGCACCGGCACGTTGTCCCGCGCGCGGATCCGGTGCCCGCACCGCGGGCACGCGCTCGGCGGTGTGACGATCGACTCACCCCGGGGCACGCGCCAGACGACGACGTTGAGGAACGACCCGATGACCAGCCCGACGACGCCCAGCACCGCGACACCCGCCGCCGGGAGCCACGGCAGCTCGACTCCTGCGATCACTCAGGCGTCCTCGCGCTTGTACTCGATCTCCACGCTGTACGACTCGACGGTCGTGGACGACATGACCCCGAAGATCGGCAGCGGCTTGAAGTACATCGTCAGCTGGTTGTCGACCTGCGCGACGTTCCCGGCGTAGATCTGGCCGAAGTAGGTCGTGTTGTTCGCCTTGCGGATGTTGCACGGCGAGTACATCAGGACGTTGATGTCGTTCGTCACCGTCACCTGGTTGTCCAGGGCGATGCCGCCGGAGGTGCAGGGGTGGGTGCTGACGGCGTTGTAGGGCTGGATCAGGTAGAGGTTGCGCGCCTGGCCGGTGTGGGTGGACTCGATCTTCGTGTTTCCCGCGAAGGTGAAGCCGCTCTTGGAGTAGATCACGACGTTCTTGTTGATCTTGATGCCGAGGTTGTTCTGCGTCGACATCGGCTGGCTGCAGTTGGCGTAGATCAGCGTGTCCTGCGTCAGGGTCGGCCCGTAGGTCGCGAGCCACGCCGCGATGCCGTCGCCCGACCCGTTGTACGGCCCGGAGTTCATCCATCCGCAGCCGTAGGTGACCCCGCCCTCGGTGCGCGGGAACTCGACGTAGTTGGTGTAGCCCGCCGACGTCCAGTCGGTCTTGGCGTCCGGCGTGCCGACGCCCCAGTTCATGATCGGGAACGGCTGCTGCGGGACGGGCGGCACGGTCTGCCCGGGCAGGCACTTGCCGGAGGTGCCGCACACGCGGCCGGAGCTCCAGACGTCGGAGTTGCCCACGGTCCCGCTGACGCGCACGTGCCCGCCGACGCTCATGTTCTTGTCGAGGGTGGCGCCGCCGTTGGCCACCAGGATGTCGCCATTGACGGTCACCCCGGAGTTCTGCCCGTAGAAGCCGGTCCCCGCGTACACGTTCACGGCCACCCAGCACGTGTTCGACATCGTGACCGAGCCCTTGGCGTAGACCGAGCCGTGGAACTCCTGGTTGTTGTCGCACACGATGTTCTTGTTCGTGTAGACGTCGGCGTTCGGCTGGCCGCCCTCGCCGTAGAGCTTGACGTGGTTCGCCATCGCCACGCCGCCGTCGCCGAAGATCGCCTTGTTCATGTCGTTGGCGAACGCCGGGGTGAGCGTGACGAGCATCTCCATCGCCCGCGTCGCCGGCACCTCGTTGCCCCGGGCAAGCGACGTCGCCTTCGCCGAGATGAGCGAGCTGTACGCCCGCGTGGTCCCGGCCCGCAGCGCGATGCAGTCGTTGATGACGTGGCCGGCCTGGTCGTAGTAGGTCACGGACGGCGTGACCGTCAGCGTGTCCGACACCACCGACACGTTCTGCGACGCCTGCACCCCGCACGGGAGCGATGCCGTCGCGGCGCCCTGGATCTGCGCCATGAGCGAGTCCACGGCGCGCTCGGCGGCCATGACGGCCTGCGACCGCTGCCGGTCGCGGCCCGACGCCGTCGACTCGTACATCGCGACCGCGACCATGGACGCGATCAGCATCCCGACGACGGCGATCAGAGCGATCGCGACGACGAGGGCGATGCCCTCCTCCCCCGACCCGCGCATGCGCCGACGGACCAAGCCGACCATGGTGTCTGCCCTTCTCATGAGGCCGGGACGGGCCAGCACTGGCCCGAGCTGTAACCGTAGCTAGTGTTGCGACCGGTGATCGACGAGTCGACGGCGATCGGGTGACCGTTGCGGGTGTCCGTCGCCTCCAGGTGCACGACCAGCATCCGGTCGCCGTAGGGCTTGACCGCGGTGCTGATCGCGCTGCTGAGCGTGAAGGGCGGCTTCGTGTCGCCCGCGGCGTAGGCCGCCGGGTCCGTCCCGCCGTCGTAGTGCAGACCGCGCGCGACGATGCCCCAGTCGTTCACCGTCCCGCCGGTCGTCCAGTTGGGCTCCCAGCTGCGCGTGCGCAGCAGGTACGTCCCGGCGGCATCGGGGTCGACCATCAGCTGCCACTGCACGCACTTCTCGTCGCCGTTCGACTGCGTGTAGATGCGCATGCAGGTGCCGGAGTACTGGTCCACGCCCTGGCAGTCGCTGGGGGTGTGCTCGTCCTTGGGGCTGAACAGCACGTTGCCCGACCGCACCTGCCGGTCGATCTGGGCGACGGCGGCGCGCAGCTGGTACTGCGCATCCGCGCTCTGCTGGGCGTCGTTGCTCTTGCGCATCACCATGATGACGGCGGAGAACGCCAGGGCCACGGCCAGCGCGAACACGATCATGGCGACAAGCAGCTCCACCATCGTGAGGCCGTCGTCGCGCCGCTCCCGCTCACGCATTCGCGGCCTCCTTGTAGGTCGCCTGCGCCACGAGTCCGCCGAGGTCGGCCGCGATGCCGAACCTCCCGGTCTCGGCGCCGCTGCTCATGTCGGTGACGACGACCGTCACGGTGGCGACGATGGACCCTCCGCCGTTGTACTGGGAGATGCAGGCGGCGGCCTTGCAGTCCGTGACGAGATTGCCGGTCCGGGTCGTCGGCGACCGCTTGAGCTGCGGCGGTGTGACCGTGACCTGGCCCTGGTAGCTGAGCGCGATCTGCTTGCCCGACGGCGCCGTGTAGACCACGGCGGCCTGCACGGGGATGCTCGTCGACGTCGTGGCGGTCAGCGTGACGGTCTGGTACGCCGTCCCGTCCCAGACCTTCAGCGTGCCCTGCCGCTGGTACTGGGGGGCCCGTCCGCCGGCGCCCTCCTCCGCCCGCACGCTCTCCTGGAGACCGGAGAGCCGCACGAGCCCGTCGGTCATCGCAACCGGCCCGACTCCCCCGGAGGGCTCGCCGACGGTCACCGTGCCGAGCGTCCGCGTCGCCGCCGCGTACGCGCAGCCGGTGCCGCTGCCTGCGCCGGTCCCGGTGCAGACGTCGGGGTTGCTCGCGGCGATCTGACCGGCAACGGCACGCGCCGGGGAGCTGTTGCCCTCGACGGAGACCATCGGGATCGAGACGCTCTCGAAGCCGCCGCCGAACTTGGGCTCGTAGACGAGCCCCGCCTTGGTGGTGTTGCCCAGGATGCGCGAGGACGCGCAGGGACGCAGGTGGGTGGCGTCCGGTCCCGTCACCAGTCCGGTGCCGCCGATGCCGGTGCAGTGCGCGCCGTCCGCGTAGACGGCGGCCGCGGCGGTCCCGGTGTCGCCCGTGCCCGGTGTCATCCGGAGCGTCCCGGCGACGCCCGTGATCGTCTGGCTCGCCGACGTCTGACCGGTGGTCGTGCCCGCCTCGGACTGGTCCGCAGGGGACGAGGGGTCGGAGTCCACCGCGGCCTCCGTGCTGATCCCGCCCGAGCTCCCGGGCGCCGCGCTCTCCTGGTGGGCGCCGGACGTCAGTGCCGACGCCTGCGCGCTGGCCGTCTGCTCCACGAGGAGCGACGAGCCGTTGGCGGTGAGGCCGAGCTCGAGGAGCGTGCCGCCCGCGTCCGCGAACCCGGGGACGGGCTGCGTCGCGTCGGCGGGGTTCACGACGGTGATGCCGCCGAGGGCCTGGCCGGCGTTCGACGTGAAGTACGCCTGGCACGGCGCCGCGAACGGGTTCTGCGCCGTCGAGAGGCAGCCGGTCGGCGAGTACGTCACCGAGCGCTGCGCCGTCACGCGCTGCCCCTTGCTGACGCTGGACGTGTAGGAGACGAGCACCGTGAGGTTGAACGCGTTGTTGGGCGCCTGGCTCACGTACTTGTGGACGCGGTAGCGCACCTCGTTGACGGTGATGTCCTGCGTCCGCCCGGACACGCCGTTGACGACCATCTGCTCGTTCAGCGCCAGGTTCGGCAGCGACGTCCGCAGGTAGTACTTGCCGGAGTCGAGGACGGCGTAGGTCGCCGTGGCGTCCGGCGTGGCGCTGCCGTTGTTGAGCGTGACCGTGTCGTACGGGAGGGCGCGCATCTCCTCCATGGCCTGCGTCGCGAGCGCCGTGGCCGTCTGACGCTGCCGCGCCTGCGCGATCGTCGAGAGGCTGCTCACGACGAACCCGAGCATCGTGGCGAGGACCCCGGCGATGATCACCATCGCCAGGATCACCTCGACGAGGCTGAAGCCGTCCTCCCGGTGGCCCCGGTGCTCAAAGCGTCGCCACATGGCCCCTCCGACGTCCCGCGAGAACCTTCATGACGCCGTGATGGGGCGGGGGCGACGCCCCCGCCCCATCACGAGCTGGCTAGCTCAGTTGCAGCCGGTCGTGCTGAGGCCGTTCTGGGCCGAGTAGTACACCGTCGAGCGCGTGCCACCCGAGTAGGTGAGGGTCACGCACCACGACTGCGAAGCCGTGGTGATGCTCGAGCTGTCCTGCGAGAGCGTGGCGCTCTGGGTGTCCTTGGATGCGTTGCCGACGGACGCGCCGTTGACCATGAGGTCGCCGCCGGTGACAGCCACGCCACCCGGGACGGCGAGGGCGGCGGTCGCGTCGACGTAGTAGGTCGCGACCTCCTTGCCGAGGGTCGAGACGTCCGAGGTCGCGGAGGAGTCCACAGCCTTCTTGCGCTGGTTCATGAAGATCGGGATCGCGATGGCCGCGAGGATGCCGATGATGATCATGACGACGAGGAGCTCGATGAGCGTGAAGCCCTGGTCCTTCTCGTCGATGGACTTGCGGATGCGCGCGATCATTGCGCTTCCCTTCGTTGGCGAAGTCAGTGCCGGCGGTACCGGCTCCAGTGGTGGTACGGGGTGTTCATCGGGTGAAGTGCCGGCGGGCTTGAGAATCAGTTCCCGTCACCTGCGGTTTTCACCCTGTGGAAAACTCCGGGCATTCCTCACTGAATGAGGTCGAAGATGGAGAAGATCGGCATGTAGAGGGCGATGACCATGAAGCCCACGATGCCGCCCAGGACCGCGATCATGAGCGGCTCGATGATCGACGTGAGGGCCTCGGTGGTCGCCTCGACCTCCTGGTCGTAGAAGTCGGCGATCTTGCCGAGCATCTCGTCGAGCGCGCCCGTGTCCTCGCCGACCGCCATCATCTGCACGACCATGGCCGGGAACACGGGGTGCTGGGCCAGCGGCGCGGTCAAGGACTGCCCCGTGCGCACCGAGTCCTGCACCGACTTCGCGGCGCGCTCGATCACGACGTTGCCCGCCGTGGCGCCGACGATCTCCAGCGCCTGCAGGATCGGGACACCGGCGTGGATCATCGTCCCGAAGTTGCGCGTGAACCGGGACACGGCGATCTTGCGCGTCAGCTGACCGAACACCGGCATCTTGAGCCGGATCGGGTCCCACTTGTCTCGGACGGCCGGGGTGTTCTTGTTCTTGCCCCACCAGGCCGCGAACGCGACCAGCGCCACGACGAGCGGCACGATGCCGATCTTGAGGATGTCCGACATCGTGACGAGCACCTGCGTCAGGGCTGGGAGCTTGCCGCCGAGGTCGTTGAACATCTTGGCGAAGACCGGGACGATGAACAGGAGCATGCCGATGACGGCCAGCACGGCGATGATGAACACCACGACCGGGTAGGTCATCGCCGACTTGATCTTGTTGCGCAGCTTGACCTCGTCCTCGAAGTTCTCCGCAATCGAGACCAGGACCTGGTCCAGGAAGCCGCCGACCTCGCCAGCCCGGACCATGTTGATCATCAGCGGCGGGAAGACGTCCTTGTGCTTGGCCAGGGACGCGGAGAGCGCGGAGCCGGTCTCCACCTCGCTGCGGACCTGCGACAGGATCTTCGCCAGGGTGGGGTTCTCGGTCTGCTCGGCCAGGATGCTCAGGGCCCGGAGCAGCGAGAGCCCGGCGGTGATCATCGTTGCCAGCTGGCGCGCCATGATCGCGAGGTCCTTGAGGCTGATCCGGTTGGACAGCCCCGGGATCGAGATCTCCTTCTTGAGCCCGGTGTTCTGGAACTCGGTGATCGAGATGGGGGCCATGCCCATCGTCTTCAGGCGGTTCGCCACCGCCGTCGCGTTGTTCGCGTCGATGCGGCCCTTGACGAGCTTGCCCGACTTGTCCCGGACCGCGTACTCGAAGGTCTTCGTCGCGGTGGCCATCACGCCTGCCCTCCGTACTGCGGCAGCGATCCGGGCGCCTCGCCCATGCCGCCGCTCATCGCGCCGAGCGACGAGCCGCCGCCAGAGCCCCCGGCCGTGCGGCCGGTGAGCCGGTTGTAGTCGGCCACGTGGTGGCACTTCTCCAGGCCGGCCTCGTAGCTGAGCTTGCCGACCTTCACGAGCTCGGCGAGGTGCTGGTCCATCGTGTGCATGCCCTGCTTGGCGCCGGCCTGCATGGACGAGTAGATCTGGTGCGTCTTGCCCTCGCGGATGAGGTTCCGGATTGCGGGCGTCGCCACCATCACCTCGGTGGCCACCGCTCGGCCCGGCCCGTCGGCCCGCTTGCAGAGCGTCTGGCAGACAACCCCCTGGATGGCGCCCGCGAGCTGCGTGCGGACCTGCGCCTGCTGGCTGGACGGGAAGACGTCGATGATGCGGTCGATCGTCTGGGCCGCGTCCTGCGTGTGCAGGGTCGCGAAGACCAGGTGCCCGGTCTCGGCCGCCGTCAGGGCCACCGAGATGGTCTCCAGGTCGCGCATCTCGCCGACCAGGATGATGTCCGGGTCCTGCCGCAGGACGTGCTTGAGCGCGTTGGCGAACGACAGCGTGTCGGCCCCGACCTCGCGCTGGTTCACCAGCGACTTCTTGTGGCGGTGGAGGAACTCGATCGGGTCCTCGACGGTCATGATGTGGTCGCTGCGCGTGCGGTTCGCGAGGTCGATGATCGCGGCGAGCGTCGTCGACTTGCCGGAGCCGGTCGGCCCGGTCACGAGCACCAGCCCACGCGGGAGGTTGGCGAAGTTCGCCACGACCGGCGGCACCCCGAGGGCCTCGAGCGGCAGGATCTCGTAGGGGATCACGCGGAACGCCGCGCCCAGGGAGTCCCGCTGCTGGTAGAGGTTCACGCGGAAGCGCGCGACGCCCCGCACGGCGAACGCGAAGTCGAGCTCCAGGTTCTCCTCGAACATCTCGCGCTGGCGCTGGGTGAGGATCGAGTAGATCACCCGCTGGATCTCGTCCGGCATCATCGAGGCGAAGCCCTCGAGGGGCCGCAGCTGGCCGTCGAGTCGCACGGTCGGCGGGGCGCCCGACGTGACGTGGAGGTCCGAGGCGCCCAGCTCGATCATCCTGCGCAGGGCGGCCTCGAGGCTGAAGTCGTTCTCCCCCGGCGCCTGGCTGAGGCCGATCCGGGCGGCGCTCCGCGTCGCGGGCTTCGCTGCCGCGGGGCTCGCGGGTGCCGCGGGCGCCGCCGTGGGCTGCGCGGTGTGCGCTCC
>JAEWYD010000312.1 GCA_023462275.1 Actinomycetes bacterium | reverse complement strand
GCGTGCGGGTTGCGCAGCCACGCCTCCAGCCGCAGGCGCCCGCCGGCCACCACGCGCGAGCGGTACGGCGTCAGGCGCGCGGCGACGCCGGTGGGGCCGAGGTCGTGCGCGTCGAGCGGCAGGAGGTCGCGGTGCAGGGCGTCGAGCTCCGCCGCTGCCTCGTCCAGCAGGTCGAGGTAGGCGGCGTCGACGGCGCGCGGCGCCCAGTGCCCGCTGAGCAGCAGGTCCGGCGCGACGCGGCGCACGAGCGCGGCCGCGGACGCGAAGTCGCCGAGCTCGAACCCGTTCCGGTACTGGTAGTTGAGCAGCTCGGGGGGCCCGCCCGGCTGCCCGCGGCCGTCGAGCTGGTCGCCGGTGAGCAGCACGCGGACGCCGTCGACCGTCAGCTCGAAGGCCGCCTGGTGCGGGGTGTGGCCGCGCAGCTCGTGCACCGTGACGGCGTGCTCGCGCCAGCGCACGGTCTCGCCCAACGCCAGCACGCGGTCGGCCGGCACGGCGTCGTGCCACAGGCAGGGCAGGTCGTAGCGCCACGGCTCGGCGAGCACCGGGGCAACGGGCGCCGGCAGCCACACCTGCGTGCCCTCGACCTGGCGCAGCAGGTTCAGCCCGGCCACGTGGTCGTCGTGGTAGTGCGTGGCCAGGGCGACCTCGACGCGGTCGACGCCGTACCGCTCGCGCAGCGCCGGCAGCGACGCGAGCCAGGGCCGCCGGGCGGCGCGGTCGCTGCCGGGCGGCAGGCCCGTCGTCAGGTCGTAGCCGTAGTCGACGACGAGGGCTGCGCCGTCGTCGGAGAGCAGCACGTACGACGTCGCGACCGACGAGCGGTTGCGCAGCAGGTGGGGCGTGATGCGCTCGAAGGGGTCCGCGAGGCGCCCCGCGAGGTCCCACGGGTGCTGGCGGCGGGAGTCGACGTAGCGCTGCATGCGCTCGGCGAGGAGGCCGAGCGCCGCGTCGGCGTCCGCCATCGGGTCGCCGTGCGAGGGCAGCAGCACGTCGACGTCCTCGGCGCGCAGCTGCAGGCACGACAGGACCGTCATCGCCGGCCCCTCGTTGTCGCTGTAGGACCACTGCGTCGCGGCGAGCGACCAGACCTTGCCCGGTGCGCAGAGCAGGTCGCCGGTGAACGCGAGCCGCTCCCCCGCGCGGTCGACCAGGTAGGTGACGGAGCCGGTCGTGTGGCCCGGCGTCGGCACGGTCCGCACGGGCACCCCGCCGTAGGTCGTCGTCCGGTACTCGCCGACGACGCCGGTCACGGGCACCGGCTCGAGGAGCGAGAACCGGTCCTGGCGCAGGTCGTAGTCGTTGACGACCGGGCGCGTCGCCCACATCTCGTCGACGCCGTCGAACAGGTCGCGCTCGACGGGCGGCACGTGGATCGCGATGCCGGCGGCCACGGCGCGCGGCAGGCCCTGGCCCTGGTCGCGGTGATGGTGGGTCATGAGGACGTCGGTGATCCGGTCGACGCCCATGGCCTCGAGGTGGTCGAGGACCTCGCCCGAGCCGAAGTCGATCGCGACGGCGGTGCGCTCGCCCGGCTCGCCGTGCCCGTCCTCGCCGTCGCCGTCGCCGTCGCGCACGACGACGTAGACGTTGCAGGTGTCGCGGACCAGGAACACGCCTGGGGCGACGCGGACGGGGGGAGCCACGCCGGTTTTATCGACGGCGTGATCCGGTGATCTTAGGACCCGGGTCCCACGCGGGCCCCGGCCGGGCAACGGCCAGCCCGCAACCGGGGCACGACCGCCTCAGCGACCGGCTCAGCGGTGACGCACGCCACCACCGATCCGTCACCCGACCCGGTGCGCCGCCCGGTACGCCGCCCACGTGTCCGCGACCAGCGCGAGGTCCTCGCCGGTCAGCTCCTCGTCGGATCGGTCCATCCGATCGACGTAGTACAGCGCCGGGACCCCGAGCTCGGCCTGCGCGGCGACGTAGGCCCGCCACTGGGCGCGGTCCACCATCGGCCACTGGTCGGTGTCCACGAGGTGCCCGGGCAGCGCGGCGCGCACGACGGCGACCCGGGCGCGCAGCTGGTCCACGGCAGGCACCAGGGCGCCGGAGAGGTCGCGCTCGAGCACGTCGTTGGTCCGCACCATGTCGCACACGTCGCCGAAGCCCGGCGCGGGCGTGTGCGTGACGACGAGCGCGTCCCGCCGCGCCGCCTTCGCGGCGTCGTACAGCGTGCGCAGCAGCAGGTGCAGCGCCGCGACACCCCAGACGGGCCGCTCGCCGGCCCGGTCGGTCCACGCCCGCAGGCTGATCCCCACGGGGGCGCGCTGCGTGAAGTCGACCTTGAACCCGTCCGCGCCGACGCCGTCGGGCCCGAGCAGCGCCGCCACCGTCGCGGCGAGCCGCGCGCGGTACGCCGGGTTCCCCGGGTCCACGGCGACGGGGCGCCCCGTCGGATCGACCACACACTCCTGCACCGGCACGCCCGCCGGGTCCCAGGCCTTCCACCACAGCAGCACGCGCTGGCCGGCCGCGTGCCGGCGCGCGACCCAGGCGCGCAGGTCGGGCCAGCGCTCGGGGTCCGGCTCACCGGTCCCATAGGCCGTCTGCCACCGGTCGTCGAGCACGACCGTGCCGGGGACGACGCCGTGCGCGGCCAGGTGCGACAGGAGCGCGTCGTAGACGTCGGCGCGCGCCAGGTCGGGCGCGATCGGGCCGGCCGGCAGGACGGCGGCGGGCAGGTCGTCGAGGAACACCGGGTGCCGGGCCGTGGCGCCCGGCAGGGGCGCGCGGGCGCACTGCCCGCCCCACCCGCAGAAGATCGGCTCGCGCCACCAGGG
>JAEWYD010000311.1 GCA_023462275.1 Actinomycetes bacterium | reverse complement strand
CCGTGGGCGCGCGCGAGGGCGGCCGCCGCGAGGGCGTCCGTCACCACGTGCGGGGCCAGGCCGCCGGGGCCGGCCAGGTGGGCCAGGTCCTCGACGTGGGCGAGCTCGGCGGCGTGCGTGTGCCGCGCGGGGTCGTCCATCGGCGTGTGGAAGGCGCGGTCGACGAGGATCCCGTCGACCAGGCCGAGCTGACCGGGCGCGGGCGCGCTGCGCGTGATGCCGACCGCCCGCGCACCCTCGGCCACGTCGGCCTCGCGGACCATCGCCTCGACCATCGGCTCGGCCACGTCGTACACGCAGGCCACCTCGACGCCCGCGTACACACGGGCCTTCGCCGCGGCGTACGCCTCGAGGCTGCCGTGCCAGTCGATGTGGTCCGCGGCGATGTTCAGCACGGACGCCGCCTCGGCCGCGAGCGACGTCGTGAAGTGCAGCTGGAAGCTCGACAGCTCGACGGCGAGCACGTCGTTCGCGGGGTCGGTGGCCGCGGCCACGACGGGGTCGCCCACGTTCCCCACGGCCGGCGCGCGCAGGCCGGCCGCCGACAGGATCGAGGCCAGCATGCCCACGGTCGTCGTCTTGCCGTTGGTGCCCGTGACGACCACCCAGGGGGCCGGGCCCGTGGGTGCGTCCGCGCCCGGGAGCGCCCCGCGTGCCGCACGGTCCGCGCGCAGCCGCCACGCCAGCTCGACCTCGCTCCACACGGGGACGCCGCGGCCCACCGCCGCCGCGAGCAACGGGTGGTGCGGAGGCCAGCCCGGCGATGTCACCACCAGGTCGTACCCGCCGACGTCGACCGCGGCCGGGTCCCGCAGGTCGGCGTCGGCCGCCCGCTCGTCGACTGTCGTCACGCCGGCCGCCCGCTCCGCCAGCACCCGCGCCGCCGCCCGCCCGGAGACGCCCAGGCCCACGACGAGGACGCGCCGACCGACCAGGTCGGCGCCCGTGTCACCCACTAGCCGGTCACCCACTCCGCATAGAAGATCCCGACGCCGCCCGCCACGAAGAGGCCGGCGATGATCCAGAACCGGATCACGATCGTGACCTCGCCCCACCCCGAGAGCTCGAAGTGGTGGTGCAGCGGCGCCATCTTGAAGACGCGCTTGCCGGTCATCTTGAAGAAGCCGATCTGGATGACGTCCGACAGGACGACGAGCACGAACAGGCCACCGATGATGGCCGCCAGCATCTCCGTGCGCGACAGGATCGACAGGCCGGCGAGCGCCCCGCCGAGCGCGAGCGAGCCGGTGTCGCCCATGAAGATCTTCGCGGGGCTCGCGTTCCACCACAGGAAGCCGAAGCAGGCACCCGTGATCGCCGCGGCGACCATGGCGAGCTCGAGCGGGTCGCGGACCTCGTAGCAGCGCGGCCCGGCGGACGCGAGCGAGGTGCAGCGCTGGTTGTTCTGCCACACCCCGACGACGACGTACGCCCCGAAGACCAGTAGGGAGGCCCCCGTCGCCAGGCCGTCGAGGCCGTCGGTGAGGTTCACGGCGTTCGACCAGGCGGTGATGAGGAAGTTCGCCCAGATCACGAACAGGACCAGGCCGATCGTCGCGCCGCGGAACGCCAGGTCCCAGCCGGTGTCGCGGATGAACGACAGCTGCGTCGACGCCGGTGTCCGGAAGTTCTGGTTGGGGAACTGCAGCGCCAGGACGGCGAAGGTCACACCGACGACGCCCTGCCCGACGATCTTCCACCGCGCTTTCAGCCCGAGGCTGCGCTGCCGCGAGATCTTGATGTAGTCGTCCAGGAAGCCGACGACGCCGAGCCCCACCATGAGGAAGAGCGCCAGCACCGCCGAGGCGCTGGGCACGTTCCCGGTGACGAGGTTCGCGCCGCCCCAGCCCAGCAGCGTGGCCGCCATGATCACGACCCCGCCCATGGTCGGCGTCCCGCGCTTGGTGAAGTGCGCCGTCGGGCCGTCCTGGCGGATGAACTGCCCGTACTGCTTGCGGACGAGGAGCCGGATGAAGAGGGGGGTGCCGAGCAGCGCGACGACGAGGGCGATCGCGGCGGACAGGAGGATGCCGATCACGCGGGCAGCCCTCCCCCGGCGAGCTCGTCGGCCAGGGCCGCGAGGCCGGCGGACCGGCCGCCCTTGACGAGCACGACGTCGCCCGGGCGGATCTCGTCCGCGAGCCACGCGCGAGCGGCCCCGACGTCGGGCACGAGGTGCGACTCGCCGTCGAACGAGCCCTCCTGCACGGCCCCGGTGTGCACGGCCCGGGCGGCGTCGCCGACGACGAGCAGCCGCGCTATGCCGAGCCGGACGGCGTGCCGCCCCAGGGCGTCCAGGTCGGGCACGGGCACCGGCCCGAGGTCGTCGGGCAGGCCCACGACGGCGACGACGCGTCGACCGGCGGCGTGCCGCACGGCGTCGCGCAGCCCGGCCCGCAGGGACTCCGGCGTCGCGGCGCGCGCGGCGGCGACCACAGTGACGCCGTCCGGCCGCTCGACGACCTGCCAGCGCTCGGCGACCGCGGCACGGTAGGCGTCCCGGTCGTTGTAGCGGTGGAAGACGCCGGCGATCTCCTGCGTCGGCTCGTGCCCCTTGCCGGTCACGATCACCGTGTCGCCCTCGACCGCGAGCTCGACAGCGACGCGCAGGGCCTCGGACCGCGGCTCGATCTCGACGACGTCGCGGAGGTCGGGGCGGACCGAACGCACGCCCGCCAGGATCGAGGCGCGGATGGCGCCGGGCACCTCCGAGCGCGGGTTCTCGTCCGTGACGACGACGACGTCGGCCAGCCGGGCCGCGATCTCGCCCATGATCGGGCGCTTGCCCTGGTCGCGGTCGCCGTCAGAGCCGAGGACGAGGACGAGCCGGCCCGGCGTGATGGGCCGCACCGCCTCGAGGGCCAGGGTCAGGGCGTCGGGGGTGTGCGCGTAGTCCACGAGGAGCAGGGCCTGGCCCGGCGCGCGCTCCACCACGCGCTCCATGCGCCCGGGGATCGCGTGGGCGCCGGCCACGCCCGCGACGGCCACGTCGAGCGGGACGCCCGCCCGGTGGGCCAGCACGATCGCGACGGCGGCGTTGGAGACGTTGACCAGCCCGGGCAGCGGGCTGTGCGCCTCGACCGCCCCCGCCGGCCCAGCGAGCGTGAACGTCGAGCCCACGCCGTCGAGCCCGATCGTCGCGTCGGTGACGCGCCAGTCGGCGGTGGCGGCGCCCACCGAGTCCGGCCGGGTGGCGACCGTGTCGACGGGCACCTGCGCCTCGGCCGCGAGCCGAGCGCCCCACGCGTCGTCGACGCACACGACGGCGCGGCGGGTGCGGCCGGGCGCGAAGAGGCGCGACTTGTCCGCGAAGTAGCCCTCCATGTCGCCGTGGAAGTCGAGGTGGTCGCGCTGGAGGTTGGTGAAGCCGGCGACGTCGAACTCGACGCCCGCCACCCGGTCGAGCGCCAGGGCGTGGGAGGACACCTCCATCGCGCACGCGGCGGCGCCCCGCTCACGCATGAGGGCGAAGAGCCCGTGCAGCACAGGAGCCTCGACCGTGGTCCGGGGGCTCTCGATCGTCTCGTCGCCGACGCGGAGCTCCACGGTCCCGACGACACCGGTCGTCCCGAACGCGCGCTCCAGCGCCGCGGCGACGAAGTAGCAGGTGGTGGTCTTGCCGTTGGTGCCGGTGATCCCGACGAGGCGCAGCGCGCGGGCCGGCTCGTCGTAGAGCCACGCCGAGACCTCGCCCAGCAGCGCGCGCGGCGACGCGGTCACGAGCACGGGGACGTCGAGACCGGCGGCGGCCACGCGTGCGGCGCCGTCGTCGTCCGTGAGCACCGCGACCGCGCCCGCGGCGACGGCCCGCGCGGCGAAGTCGGCACCGTGCGCACGGAGGCCCGGCACGGCGGCGAAGACGTCGCCGGGCTGCACGTCGGCCGAGCCGATGGCCGCTCCCGTGACGACGACGTCCCGCGCGCCGTGCACCGCGAGGGCGAACCGGCGGGCCAGCTCGTCGACGGTACGGGCCGGCCGGGCGTGCGGCCGCATCCGGCCCTGAGGGGACGTCACGGCCTCGAATGTACCGGGCGCGGAGTGGTCCGCCCGGCAGCCGTCGCGCGGCTCATCCGTGCGTCGTCGGGAAGAGGTCGGCCGGGACGCCGGACGGCGGAACACCGAGGTACTGGAGCACGTGGCCGGTGACCTGGCTGAACACCGGTGCGGCCACCGTGCCGCCGTACACGGACGTCTTCGGGTCGTAGAGGACGACGTTCACCGCGATCCGCGGGTCGTCCGCAGGCGCGACCCCGACGAACGACGCGACCGTCTTCACGACCCCCCCGCCCTCGAACGCCTGCGCGGTACCGGTCTTGCCCGCGATGCGGTAGCCCGCGACGGCGGCGTGCGTGCCCGTGCCCTCCGTGACGGCGCTCTCCAGCATCCGGACGACCGTGTCCGCCGTCGCCTTGCTGACGACCTGCCTCGGCGCCTCGAGCTGGACGGGCTGCATGACGCCGTTCGCGTCCTCCACGGCCTTGACGAGGTGCGGCTGGACCCGGACGCCCCCGTTGGCGAGGGTCGCGAACACCGACGTCGCCTGGACGGTGGTGACGCCGACGGCCTGGCCGAACAGGACCGCGTACGGCGACCTGCCGTCGTGGTCCCACTCCGACGCGTCCTTGACCAGGAGGCCCGCGGTCTCACCGGGGAGCCCGATGCCGGTGGTGGAGCCGAAGCCGAAGCTGTGCAGGTAGTCGACGCGCACCTGCGGCGGGACGTTCTGGCCGACCATCACCGTGCCCGTGTTGGACGACTCGGCGAGGATGCCCGTCAGCGTGAGCGGGAGGTCCCCGTGCTCGTGGGAGTCCTTGAAGACCTCGCCGTTGGGGGTGGCGTACCGGTAGGGCACCACGTACTCCGAGGTGGGCGTGGCGACCCCGGTCTCCAGGATCTCCGCCATGGAGATGACCTTGGCGGTCGAGCCGGGCTCGTACGTGTACGAGACCGTCCGGCTCGGGGCCACGTTGCCCTTCGGGTCGTTCGGGTCCGGCGAGCCGGAGTCGGCGAGCACGAGGATCTCGCCCGTGCGGACGTCCATGACCTCGACGGCGCCCCACGCGGCCTGCGTCGCCGCGACCTGGGCGTCGAGCACCTGCTGCGCCATGTACTGCGCGTCGCGGAGCAGGGTCAGCTGGACGTCCCGGCCCGGGACGGCCGCGACGTACTCCTCCTTGCCGGTCGGGATCCGCTGACCCGCGGCGCCCTCCTCGTACCGGTCGGAGCCGGGGGTGCCCGCGAGCGTCTGCTCGTACTGCTGCTCGAGGCCGGACATGCCGCGGCCCTCCGCCCCCACGAAGCCGAGGACCGGACCCGCCGTCGCCCCGTTCGGGTACTGGCGCTGGGTGGTCCGCTCGCCGCTGATGCCGAGGATGCGCAGGTCCATGACCTGCTTGTAGACGTCGGGCGCCACGTCCTTGGCCAGGTAGACGAAGTGCCGGTCCCCGACGAGCTTGGGACCGAGCTCCGTGGCCGGGACGCCGAGCAGCGGTGCGAGCAGGGCGGCGGCGTCCGTCGCGCTGTTGCCGTCCTTCTTCCAGCCGGCCAGGGCCTTCTGGTCGACGACGACGTTCCACCGCTCCACGGACGTGGCCAGGACGACGCCGTCGGCGTCGAGGATCTGGCCGCGGTCCGCGGGCAGGACGTCGGTCGTCATGCGCAGGTCCAGGGCGTGCTCGGCAACGGCCGGACCGGCGAGCGCCTGCACGTAGACGAGCCGGGCGGTGCAGCCGACGATGGCCAGCGCCACGACGACGAGCAGCGCGAGCTGCCGACGCGCGGGCGAGGAGATCCGCGGTCCGCGCGGACCGTCGCCACCGCGACGACGCAGCACCGGGAGCCGGCTCGACCGGCTCGACGCCGCGCCGGGGCGGGCGACGACGTCGGGTCGGCCGTGCGC
>JAEWYD010000310.1 GCA_023462275.1 Actinomycetes bacterium | reverse complement strand
GCCGCGGGCCGCGCCGCCGTGCGCGCCGTCGTGCGCGGAGTCGCCTGAGCGCCGGGTGAGCAGTCGCTGGGTCAGCGACCGCGGCAGCCGCCCGGCGTCCACCCGCCGGCCGAGCGTCGCCAGCAGGGCGGGGAGCAGGGTGAGGGCGAGCGTGACGTCCACGACGACGACGGCGATGCCGCCCAGGCCCATGGAGCGCATGAACATCTGCGGGAACAGGAGCAGGCCGCCGAACGCGATCGCGACGGTGAGCCCGGAGAAGGCGACCGTGCGCCCGGCCGTGGCCACCGTGCGGGCGACCGCGCGCCGCACGTCGCCGTGGCGCGCCAGCTCCTCGCGGAACCGGCTCACCACGAAGAGCGAGTAGTCGATGGCCAGGCCCAACCCGAGGATCGTCGCCACGTTGAGGGCGAACGTGGAGACCTCGGTGACCTGCACGACGCCGCGCAGGAGCAGCATGGCCCCGAGGATCGCCACACCGCCGACGACCACGGGCAGCAGCGCGGCGACCAGGCTGCCGAAGAGGACGGCCAGCAGGACGAGCAGGACCGGCATGGCGAGCATCTCGGCGCGCGCGATGTCGCGCTCGGCCCGGTCCTGCATCTCGCTGAAGACGGGGTACTGGCCGGCGAACGACGTCGTCCAGCCCGACGGCGCGGTGAGGTCGTCGCGCAGGTCCAGGTAGGTCGCGATGCCCGCCTCGGCGTCGGTGGCGGTGAGCCCGAGCGCCACCATGACGGTGTGCCCGTCGGCCCCGAGGAGCGACGCGCGGACGGCGTCGGGCAGGCCGGGGGAGAACGGCTGGAGGACCTGGGCGACGTCGTCGGCGGGCACGCGCGCCAGCACCTCGCCGAGCTGGGCCGCGTAGGCGGGGTCGTCGGTGGCCAGGGTCGCGTTGCGGTAGACGACGACGACGTCGTCCGCGCCCGGTCCGAAGGCCTCGGTGAGCGCGGCGGCGGCCCGCGAGGACTCGGCGTCGGGGTTCTCGAACCCGCCGCTGGAGACCTCCTGGCCGACCGGCGGCCCGAAGACCGCGGCGAGGACGGCGAGGAGCGCCGCCAGGGCCAGGACGAGCCGGCGTCGGTCGTAGGTGAGCCGTCCGAGCGTCGCGACCATGGTGAGCCTCCCCTGGGTACCCTGGTGACAGGGCTTCGCCTCTGTTAACACTGTTTGCTAACGCCGTATACTGCAGCACATGACGTTTACTGCGTCAATACGCGTTCACCATGTGGCGCCCACCACCGCCACGGACGGAGGACCGCATGCCCACCACCGAGTCGCGCCGCGACCGCCAGCGCGCGGCGACCGAGGCGGAGATCAAGGACGTCGCCCGGCGCCAGCTCGTCGCCTCCGACGGCACCGAGCTGAGCCTGCGGGGGATCGCCCGCGAGATGGGGATGACCGCCCCCGGGCTCTACCGCTACTTCGAGAACCTCGGCACGCTCGCCGAGGCGCTCTGCCACGACTTCCTCGACGAGGTCCACGCCGAGATCGCCGCAGCGGTCGACGCGGCCGGCGAGGACATCGCGGCGCGCATGCACACGGCCGTGCGGACCTTCCGCGACTGGGCCGTCGGGCATCCCGCCGAGTTCGGCCTGCTCTTCCGCTCGAAGGCGCCCGGGCCGGTCGCCTTCGCCGGGCAGGTTCAGCCCGAGTGGGACGAGTGCACGCACAGCCAGGCCTTCGCCCGCGTCTTCCTCGACCTGTTCCAGGAGATGTGGGTCACGGCGCCCTTCCCGCTGCCCGACGACGCCCACGTCGGGGCCGACGTCATCGCCCAGCTCGGCAACCTGCGCTCCATGCTGACGGTGCCCATGCCCGACGCCGCCGCGTGGGTCTTCGCGCACGCCTGGGTGCGCCTGTACTCGGTGATCGCCCTCGAGGTGCTCGGCCAGCTCGGCTTCATGTTCGGCGACGTCGAGCCGTACTTCGAGGCCGAGCTGCACTCGGTCGCCCACACCCTCGGCCTGGAGTACGTGCCGCGCGAGCGGTGACGCCGCCCCCCGCCGCCCCCGCCGCGTCCCGCGTGCGGAGCGTCGGTCGCGGGCGCACGCGCGCGGGTGCCACCATGGCCCGCATGGACCCAGAGGTGCGGATCGACGTCGTCGGCACGGACGAGGCGGGCGAGCTCCTGACGCTGCGCCGCGCAGCGTTCGTCAGCGAGGCCCAGCTCTACGACGACCCCCGCATCCCCGCGCTCACGCAGACGATGGACGAGCTGCGCGCGGACCTGCAGCGCACCGACGTCGTGACGTTGGCCGCGTGGCTCGGGCACCGGCTGGTCGGGTCCATCCGCGTGGAGGTGGACGGCGTCCGCGCCACGCTCGGCCGGCTGGCCGTCGCGCCGGACCTGCAGGGCAAGGGCATCGGCACGCAGCTGCTCCTGGCGATCCCGCCCTACCTGCCGCCCGAGACCTCGGAGGTCTGGGTCTTCACGGCGCACGACAAGGTGCAGAACGTGACCGCGGCGACCCAGGGCCACGGGGACCCGCGCGACGAGGCGCTCGGCGACCTCACCTACGCCTACCTGCGGCGCATCCTCGGCGAGGGCGCGGGCCCCGTCGAGGACGACGACGCCGAGCCGGGACGCGCCGGCTGACCGACGTGGACGCCGTCACGAGGGGGTGACCGATGGGGCGCAGGATGTCGGCCGGGGTCCGCGCCCGTGCGGCCGGCCCGCTCGCCGCGGTCGTGACGGCGGTGGCCGTGGCCGCGCTGACCCTCGTCGGACCGGCGACCGCCGCGCCTGCGGCGGACCGCCTGCTGGCCGCGTCCTTCGGCGACGTGCTCCCGGGCCAGCCCTTCGCGGACGCGATCGGGTGGCTGGCCGACCACGGCGTCGTGCGCGGGTACCCCGACGGGACGTTCCGCGGGCTGGACCCGATCAACCGCGACGCCGTGGCCGCCTTCCTGTACCGCGTGACGCACGACGGCGCGCAGGCGCCCCGCTGCACGGCAGCCGCGTTCGTGGACGTGCCCGCCGGGCACCCGTTCTGCGGGGAGATCGCCTGGCTGGCCGGCGCCCGGGTGACCACGGGGTGGCCCGACGGGACGTTCCGGCCCGCCTCGCCAGTGACGCGCGAGGCGATGGCCGCGTTCCTGTACCGGCTGGCCCACGGCGGCGCGGACGCGCCGGCCTGCTCGGCGCCGCCGTTCACCGACGTCGCCCCCGGCAACCCGTTCTGCGGTGCCGTGGCGTGGCTCGCCGGGACGGGTCTGAGCACGGGGTGGCCGGACGGTACGTACCGCCCGGCCGCGAGCATCGAGCGCCAGGCCATGGCGGCGTTCCTCTACCGCGCGGTCCTCGCGGGGGTGCTCCCGACGCCCGCCCCGCAGGTCGGGCCGATGGCGCCGCTCGGCTTCCGGCCGTTCCCGGCCACCGACCCCTGGAACACGTCGGTGGCCGACGCGCCCGTGGACCCGGCGTCGGGCACCCTCATCGCCTCGATCGGGGCGTCGGACACCCTGCACATGGACTTCGGCGCCGACTGGGACGGCGGTCCGTTCGGGATCCCGTACGTCGTCGTCCCGCCCGGCCAGCCGATGGTGCCGGTCACCTTCGCCTACGACGACGAGTCCGACCCGGGCCCGTACCCGATCCCGCGGGACGCACCGATCGAGGGTGGCGCGGGCTCTGACGGCGACCGGCACGTCCTGGTCGTCGACGCGGGCACGCACCTGCTGTACGAGCTCTACGACGCCCGTCCCCAGCCGGACGGGTCGTGGCGCGCGGGCAGCGGCGCGGTCTTCGACCTCGACGCCGGGACCACGCGGCCGGCGGGCTGGACCAGCGCCGACGCGGCCGGACTGCCGATCCTGCCCGGCCTGGTGCGCTACGACGAGGTCGCCGCGGGCCACATCGACCACGCCATCCGGTTCACGGTGGACCGCACGCGGCGGGCGTACGTGCCGCCGGCCCGGCACTTCGCCAGCGACGACCCGGACCCGGCCCTGCCGCCCATGGGGATGCGGGTGCGGCTGCGGGCGGACTTCGACGTCTCCGGGTACCCCGAGCAGGCCCGGGTGATCCTGCGCGCGATGCAGACGTACGGGATGATCCTCGCCGACAACGGCTCCGACTGGTACGTCTCCGGCACGCCCGACGCGCGCTGGGACGACGACCAGCTGAACACCCTCAAGGACGTGCCCGGCAGCGCGTTCGAGGTCGTCCGGATGGGCCCGGTCACCACGGGTTGAGGTGGGCTGAGGCGCCGGCCGCTGCGCGGATAAGCGTGGGAGGTGGGGCCGCGCGGTTGGTACCCTGGGCCGGGTCGCGACTGGCGGAACAGGTGGGTCACCACCGGGGAGCGGCGCAGCAGTCGACGAAGGGTCGTACGCCTGGGCCCGGGTCGCCCACACCGGTGGTGCGCGCCCGCGCGGCCCGCACTCCTGATCCGCGAGGAGAGACATGACCACCAACCCCCTGATGGACGCCCCGCTGTCCGAGGTCGACCCCGAGATCGCCGCCGTCCTGGAGTCCGAGCTGGGCCGCCAGCGCGAGACGCTCGAGATGATCGCGAGCGAGAACTTCGTGCCGCGCGCCGTCCTCCAGGCCCAGGGCTCCGTGCTCACCAACAAGTACGCCGAGGGCTACCCGGGCAAGCGTTACTACGGCGGCTGCGAGTTCGTCGACGTCGCCGAGAACCTCGCGATCGAGCGGGCCAAGGCGCTGTTCGGCGCGGACCACGCGAACGTCCAGCCGCACGCCGGCGCCCAGGCGAACGCCGCCGTCCTGCACGCGCTCGCCTCGGCCGGCGACCCGATCCTGGGCATGGAGCTGGCCCACGGCGGCCACCTCACGCACGGCATGAAGATCAACTTCTCGGGCCGCCTGTACGACGTCGCCTCGTACCAGGTCGACCCGCAGACCTTCCGCGTGGACATGGACGTGGTCCGGGCGAAGGCCCTCGAGCACCGGCCGCGCGTCATCATCGCCGGCTGGTCCGCCTACCCGCGGCACCTCGACTTCGCGGCGTTCGCCGAGATCGCGCGCGAGGTGGGCGCCGCGCTCTGGGTGGACATGGCGCACTTCGCCGGCCTCGTGGCCGCGGGCCTGCACCCGTCGCCCGTGCCGCACGCCGACGTCGTCTCCTCGACCGTGCACAAGACCATCGGCGGCCCGCGCTCCGGCTTCATCCTGTGCAAGGAGGAGCACGCCAAGAAGATCGACTCCGCGGTCTTCCCGGGTCAGCAGGGCGGCCCCCTCATGCACGTCGTCGCCGCCAAGGCGACCGCCTTCAAGATCGCCGCCACCGAGGAGTTCCGCGCCCGCCAGCAGCGCACGCTCGACGGCGCGCAGATCCTCGCCGAGCGCCTGTCCGCGCCCGACGTCGCCGGCGCCGGCGTCTCCGTCCTGACGGGCGGCACCGACGTCCACCTGGTGCTCGTCGACCTGCGCGAGTCGCCGCTCGACGGCCAGCAGGCCGAGGACCTCCTGCACGACGCGGGCATCACCGTGAACCGCAACGCCGTCCCGTTCGACCCGCGCCCGCCGCGCGTCACCTCGGGCCTGCGCATCGGCACCCCGGCGCTCGCCACGCGCGGCTTCGGCGACGCCGAGTTCCGCGAGGTCGCAGACATCATCGCGACGGCGCTCGTGGCGGGCCAGGCTGCCGACGTCGCGGCGCTGCGCGCGCGCGTCGCGAAGCTGACCGCGGACTTCCCGCTCTACCCGGGCCTGGCTCAGTGACGGGCCCAGTGACGGCGCAGCTCCTCGACGGCAAGGCGGTCGCCGCCCAGGTCAAGGCGGAGCTGGCGGAGCGCGTGGCGGTCCTGCGCGAGCGCGGCGTCGTGCCGGGGCTCGGCACGGTGCTCGTCGGCGAGGACCCCGGCTCGGTCGCGTACGTCGCCGGCAAGCACCGGGACTGCGCAGAGGTCGGCATCGCCTCCATCCGCGAGGACCTGCCCGCGGACGCCTCGCAGGCCGACGTCGAGGCCGCCGTCGACCGGCTCAACGCCGACCCGGCGTGCACCGGCTACATCGTCCAGCTGCCGCTGCCGAAGGGCATCGACACCAACGCCGTCCTCGAGCGGATCGACCCGGCCAAGGACGCCGACGGCCTGCACCCGACCAACCTCGGGCGCCTCGTGCTGCGGGTGAACGAGCCCATCGACTCGCCACTGCCTTGCACGCCGCGCGCCGTGCTGGAGCTCCTCGGGCGGTACGGGATCTCCGTGGCCGGCAAGCACGTCGTCGTGGTCGGGCGCGGCACCACGGTGGGTCGCTCCATCGGGCTCCTGCTGACCCGGCGCGAGCACAACGCCACCGTCACCCTCACGCACACCGGCACCCGCGACCTCGCCGCGCACCTGCGGCAGGCCGACGTCGTGGTGGCGGCGGCGGGCGTGCCCGGCATCGTGCGCGCCGCGGACCTCGCGCCGGGCGCCGTCGTGCTCGACGTCGGCGTCTCGCGCGTCGTGGACGAGGAGACGGGCAAGGCGCGCCTGGTGGGCGACGTCGAACCCGCCGCGCGGGAGGTCGCCGCGTGGCTGTCCCCGAACCCGGGCGGCGTCGGGCCGATGACGCGCGCGATGCTGCTTGCCAACGTCGTCGACACCGCGGAGCGCGCCGCCGGAGCGACCCCGACCCGATGAGTCCTCCCGTCGGGGTCGGTCGGTACTGCTGACCGACCCCGACGAAGGAGGACCGTCATGCCCACCGTCCACACGCACCTCTGGTTCGACCACCAGGCCGAGGAGGCCGCGACCTTCTGGACGTCGATCGTCCCGGGCTCGCGGATCCTGTCCGTACGCCGCGCTCCCGCGGGGGTGCCCGACGTCGAGGAGGGCGCCGCCTTCGTCGTCGAGCTGGAGGTGGCCGGCCACCGCGTGACCGCGCTCAACGCCGGGCCGAGCTTCACGCTCGACGAGGCGTTCTCGTTCTTCCTCGAGTGCGCCGACCAGGCCGAGGTCGACCACTACTGGGACGCGCTCCTCGCGGACGGCGGCACGCCGAGCCAGTGCGGCTGGCTGCGCGACCGCTTCGGCGTCGCCTGGCAGGTGGTCCCCGCCGGTCTCGACGAGCTCGTCTTCGCGCCCGGGGAGGCCGGCGCCAGGGCGATGGCGTGCATGCTCGGCCAGGGCAAGCTCGACATCGACGCGATCCGCACCGCGTTCGAGGGCGACGGCGACCCTGGCCGGTGACCGACCGGCTGGGGTCGGAACGTTCAGCGGTGCGGGGGTCGTGCCGATAGGAATGGTGCAGCGCACCCGACGCGACACGGGTGCGCACCGCGTCCCGCTCCTGCCCTCCCCCCGAAGGCTCCCGTGCCGCACGAGACCCCCCGTCGCACGCCTGCCCCCGAGGCGCGCGACCCTCGCCCGACGTCGCCGGCGTCCCCGACGCCGGGTCTGCTGGCGCGCCTTCGGTGGCTCCTGCGGCCGCTCGACGTGCGCGGCGCGACGACCCGCCAGCCGCGGGTGCGTCCCGCCACGCGCCGGCTGTTCGGGTTCCTCGCCACGGTGACGCTCGGTGTCACCCTGCCGTTCCCCTTCTTCGCCGGCAGCTGGGCGGACCGCGGCCTGCTCCTGGCGGCGTCCGTCGCGCTCGCGGCCTCGTGGGTTCTCACGTACCGGCGGCGTCGCGTGGGCCTCCTCGCGGATGCCGTCGACGTCGTCGCCGTCTTCGCGTTCGCCCTCGCCAGCCACCCGCCGTCGGCGCTCTTCCCGGTGCTGGTCTCGGCGCTGTGGTTCCGGTCCCTGTACGGGGACGTCGTGCGGGCCTACCTGCGCCCCGTCGCGTACGCGGCGGCGCTGGCCGCGGCGGTCGTCGCGTGGCCGAGGGTGCTCGGCCACGCCGGCGACGCCGAGGGCCTGCACGTGCTCTCGGTGGTTCCGATGCTCGTCATCACCGTCGTCGTCGCCCGGCGGCTGGCGATGATGCTGGTGGACCGCGAGCGCGCGGAGCGGGTCGGTGACGTCTACGCCCGCGCCACCGCGGAGCTGATCGGCCAGACCGAGGACGCCGCCATCCGTGCCCTCGCGGCGCGGGCCGACCAGGAGTTCTGCGACGCCGTGCCCGGCCTGCGCATCGCCAAGGTGGACGAGGACGGCGCGGAGCTCGCCGTCATGGGCCTGCGGGGCCCGTGGGCCGACCAGCCCCGACGCCTGCCGGGGTTCCTGGTGGCCGGTCCGCATGACCAGGCGGGGTCCGTGCAGCGGCCCGTCCTGGACGCCGCGGTGCTCGACGCCGCCGCCGGCGAGCCGTGCGTCTGGCTGTCGCTGTCGCTGCCTCTCGTCGACCGCCTCGACGTGCGCAGCTGGCTCCTGGTCGGCGCGCCCGACGCCGTGCCGCTCGCCGTCGTGCGCGCGCTGCAGAACCTGGCCAACCACATGGCGCTGGCGTACGCCGTCGCCGAGGCGCACGGCCAGCTCACCGCTCGGGCGAGCACCGACGCGCTGACCGGGCTCGCGAACCGGGCCGCCTTCTGGGCGGCCCTCGAGGCGGCGCTCGACGAGCCCGTCGGGTCGTACGTGAGCGTCCTGTTCGTCGACATGGACCAGTTCAAGGC
>JAEWYD010000309.1 GCA_023462275.1 Actinomycetes bacterium | reverse complement strand
GCTCTGCGCGGCGCGGGCCGCCTGCTCCGCGAGGGCCGGCTCGGCGCCGTCGCGCGCGACCAGGAGGGCGGCGACGTCGGCCACGGGGGGCACGCGCAGGCCCACGCCGCGGCACCGGGAGCGGATGGTCACGACGACGTCCTGCGGGCTCGGCGCGCACAGCAGCCACACGGTGCGCGCGGGGGGCTCCTCGATGGCCTTGAGCAGGACGTTCGAGGTGCGCTCCACCATGCGGTCGGCGTCCTCGAGCACGATGACGCGCCAGCGGCCCTGCGCCGGCGAGCGCTGCGCGACGGCGATGAGGTCCCGCACCTCGTCGATCGAGATCGTCACCTTCTCGGTCGCCACGACGGTGACGTCGGCGTGCGTGCCCGCCAGCGCCGTCGTGCACGCCTGGCAGGTGCCGCACCCACCGCGCTCGCACTGGAGCGCGGCCGCGAAGGCGCGCGCCGCGACGGACCGCCCGGACCCGGGCGGGCCCGTGATGAGCCACGCGTGCGTCATCGCGGCCGGGTCCTCCACCGCCGCGCGCAGCACCGCCACGGCCGAGTCCTGGCCGACGACGGCGTCCCAGACGCTCACGGCGCCACGCCGAGGACCGTCGCCAGGCGCGCCCGCACGTGGGCGGCCACGACCGCGGCCGGCTCGGCGGCGTCCAGGACGAGCCAGCGGGCGGGGTCGGCGGCGGCCCGGTCCAGGTAGGCCTGGCGCATGCGGGCGTGGAACTCGGCGCCCGCACGCTCGAGGCGGTCCGGCTCGCCCACGATGCGCGCGAGGCCCACGGCCGGGTCGAGGTCGAGGAGCACCGTCAGGTGCGGCAGGAGACCCTCGACGGCCCACAGGTTGAGGCGCTCGACGACGTCGGCGCCCAGGCCCCGGCCCACGCCCTGGTAGGCGACCGAGGAGTCGAGGAAGCGGTCGGTCAGCACGACGGCGCCGCGGTCCAACGCGGGGCGGACCAGCGTGGCGACGTGGTGCGCGCGGTCCGCGGCGTAGATCAGCGCCTCGGCACGGGGGGCGACGTGGTCGCCGTGCAGCACCGCGCGCCGCAGGTCGAGTCCCAGTGCGGTGCCGCCCGGCTCGCGCGTCACCACCACCTCCCGGCCCAGGCCCGCGAGCCAGTCGCGGAGCAGGGCGAGCTGGGTGGACTTCCCGACGCCATCGCCGCCCTCGAACGAGATGAACGTGCCCGCCGGCGGTGACGCCGGGCTGGGCGAGGGGGGCGGCGTCGGGAGGTCGGCGGTCACGGCGTCAGGCTAGTCGGCCGCGGTGACAGCCGACGCCGGGGCTGGGGACGCTGTGCTGGGCGGCACGCCCTCGGGGGCACTGCTCTCGGCATCACCGCTCGGGGCGCGCCGTCCTGCGCGACGCAGCCCGCGGCGTCGTGCACCGCGGGCTGCGCCGTGGGACTCACGAGCCCCCTGGGACTCACCGGTCCGTGGTCACTCGCCGGGGTAGACGACGCCCACCTGCCGACGGATCTCGTCCATGGTCCGCATGACCTCGAGCGAGTTCTCCAGCGTGATGACCGGGCTCTCCTTCTCGCCGGCGGCGATCCGACGTGCCACCTCGGCGATCTGGTACTGGAAGCCGCCGTCCACCTCGCGGTCGAAGGACCACCAGGTGCCGTCGTTGCGGGTGACCGTGAACGACGTCGGGCGGTAGAAGTCGCTCGCGATCTCGATGCGGCCCTCACCGCCGAAGACCACGCCCGTCGTCGCGGTCCTGGCCAGCGACGTCGTGTGGAGCGAGGCCTGGACGTCCGGGCCGAAGCCGAGCGCCATCGAGATCTGGCCGTCGACGCCGGTCGGCGTGAGGGAGCCGACCGCCTGGATCCGGTCGGGGACGCCGAAGAGGTCGTGCGCGAACGACACCGGGTAGACGCCCAGGTCGAGGAGCGCGCCGCCGGCGAGCTCGGGGTTGTGGATGCGGTGCGTCGCGGGACGGTCCGCGAAGGCCTGGCCGTGGTCGGCGATGAAGCCGATCGGCTGCCCGACGTCGCCGCGCGCGATGAGCGACCGCAGCGCCACGACGTGCGGCAGGAACCGCGTCCACATCGCCTCCATGCAGAAGACGCCCTTGGCGCGGGCTGCGTCGACGATCGCGCGGGCCTCGGCCTCGTTGCGCGCGAACGACTTCTCCACGAGCACGTGCTTGCCGGCGTCGATGGCGAGCAGGGCGTGCTCGCGGTGCTCGGAGTGCGGCGAGGCGACGTAGACAACGTCGACCTGGGGGTCCTCGACGAGCTCCCGGTAGCCGACGTGCACGGTGGGGACGCCGTGCTGCGTGGCGAAGCGCTCGGCGCGGTCCCGGTTGCGGGAGCCGACCGCGACGATCTGCTGGCGGGTGTGGTGGCGCGCGGCGAGGGCGAAGGTGTGGGCGATCCCGCCGGGGCCGAGGATGCCCCAACGGAGCGGCGGTGCGGTGCGGGGGTCGTCGGCGTAGGTCATGGTCCTCACCGTAGGCGACCGGTCGTCGCGTGAGGGACCCACGACGCCGGTTCTCGCCGTCGGGGGGCGGGTGATGTCGGGTGACGGGTGGTGGCG
>JAEWYD010000308.1 GCA_023462275.1 Actinomycetes bacterium | reverse complement strand
GCCCAGCGTCCCGGCCGGCGCGCTGGGCCGTGCGCACGTGCTCGCCGTCGACGCGCTCGTCGTCGACTGGCACGGGCAGGGTGAGGTAGGGCTTCCGGGCGGTCACGTGGCCCGGC
Source organism: Actinomycetes bacterium (assembly GCA_023462275.1). Classification (GTDB taxonomy): domain Bacteria; phylum Actinomycetota; class Actinomycetes; order Actinomycetales; family Cellulomonadaceae; genus Actinotalea. The sequence continues at coordinate 4,148 of JAEWYD010000308.1, read as the reverse complement.
GATGTGGCAGGCTGACCGTCGCCCCGGGCTGACCCCCGCCCGGGTCCGGCACGGCAGGAGGAGCAGGCGCGGTGGACGCATCGGACATGGGCGACGACCTCGAGCGGGTCATGCTCTCGCAGGAGGAGCTCCAGGCGCGCCTGGGCGAGATGGCTGCGCAGATCGACGCCGACTACGCCGGCCGGGACCTGCTGCTCGTCGGCGTGCTCAAGGGCGCGGTGATGGTCATGGCGGACCTGTCGCGCCTGCTGCGGACGCCGGTGGAGATGGACTGGATGGCCGTGTCGTCGTACGGCGCGGGCACCACGTCGTCCGGCGTCGTGCGGATCCTCAAGGACCTGGACGCGGACCTGACCGGCCGCAACGTCCTCATCGTCGAGGACATCATCGACTCCGGCCTCACGCTCTCCTGGCTGCTGTCGAACCTGCGCACGCGCGGCCCGGCGTCGGTCGAGATCGCCGCGCTGCTGCGCAAGCCGGAGGCCGCCAAGGTCGAGGTCGACGTGAAGTACGTCGGCTTCGACATCCCGAGCGAGTTCGTCGTCGGGTACGGCCTTGACTACGCGGAGCGCTACCGCAACCTGCCGTTCGTCGGGACGCTCGCGCCGCACGTGTACCAGGACTGGTCGGGCGACTGAGCCGGGCGGGCTGACGCCCTGGGCGAACAGGGCGGGGCGGCCTCAGCACGCCGGGGTACCGTGACCGCAGACCTGCCCCCCAGAAGGGACCCCCGTCGCCCATGACTCTCAAGCGCCTCGCCCGCGGACCCGTCGTCTGGATCGTCCTCGCGGTGCTGATCCTGTGGCTGGGCGCATCGGCGTTCATGACCTCCGGCGTCCAGCGCATCGACACCTCCGACGGCATGGGCCTGCTTGAGGGGAAGACCGTCGAGCAGGCGAAGGTCGTCGAGGGGCAGCAGCGCGTCGACCTGGTCCTTCGGGAGAAGTTCAAGGACAAGGGCACGCACGTCCAGTTCTACTACGTGACGCCGCAGGGCCCCTCGGTGGTCAAAGCGATCGCGGACAACGAGGACATCAAGAGCTGGAACAACGAGGTTCCCCAGACGTCGTGGTGGGCCAGCATGCTGACGCTGATCCTGCCGTTCGTCATCATCATCGGGCTCTTCTGGTTCCTCATGTCCCGCATGCAGGGCGGCGGCTCGCGCGTCATGCAGTTCGGCAAGTCGCGGGCCAAGCTCGTCAACAAGGAGAACCCGCAGGTCACCTTCGCCGACGTCGCCGGCGTCGACGAGGCGGTCGAGGAGCTCCAGGAGATCAAGGAGTTCCTGGCGGACCCGGGCAAGTTCCAGGCGGTCGGCGCGAAGATCCCCAAGGGCGTGCTGCTGTACGGCCAGCCCGGCACCGGCAAGACGCTGCTGGCCCGCGCCGTCGCCGGCGAGGCCGGGGTGCCGTTCTACTCGATCTCCGGCTCGGACTTCGTCGAGATGTTCGTCGGCGTGGGCGCCTCCCGCGTGCGCGACCTCTTCGAGCAGGCCAAGCAGAACGCGCCGGCGATCATCTTCGTGGACGAGATCGACGCCGTCGGCCGCCACCGCGGCGCCGGGCTGGGCGGCGGGCACGACGAGCGCGAGCAGACGCTCAACCAGATGCTCGTCGAGATGGACGGGTTCGACGTCAACGCCAACGTCATCATGATCGCGGCGACCAACCGGCCCGACATCCTGGACCCCGCGCTGCTGCGCCCGGGCCGCTTCGACCGCCAGATCGCCGTCGACGCCCCGGACCTGCGCGGCCGCGAGCGCATCCTCAACGTTCACGCCAAGGGCAAGCCGATGGCGCCCGACGTCGACCTGCACGCGGTGGCGAAGCGGACGCCCGGCTTCACCGGCGCTGACCTCGCGAACGTGCTGAACGAGGCGGCCCTCCTCACCGCTCGGACGAACGGCCAGCTCATCACGAACCACCAGCTGGACGAGGCGATCGACCGCGTCATCGCCGGCCCGCAGAAGCGCACGCGGCTGATGAACGACAAGGAGAAGAAGATCACCGCCTACCACGAGGGCGGGCACGCGCTCGTGGCGGCGGCGCTGCGCTACACCGACCCCGTGACGAAGGTGACGATCCTGCCGCGCGGACGCGCCCTCGGCTACACGATGGTCATGCCCACGGAGGACAAGTACTCCACGACGCGCAACGAGCTGCTCGACCAGCTGGCCTACGCGATGGGCGGCCGCGTGGCGGAGGAGATCGTCTTCCACGACCCGACGACGGGCGCGTCGAACGACATCGAGAAGGCCACCTCGGTGGCCCGCAAGATGGTCACCGAGTTCGGCATGAGCGAGAAGATCGGCGCCGTCCGCGTCGGCCAGTCGAACAACGAGGTGTTCCTCGGCCGCGACATGGGCCATACGCGCGACTACTCCGAGGACGTCGCGGCGGTCGTCGACGCCGAGGTGCGCCGTCTGGTCGACTACGCGCACGACGAGGCGTGGGAGATCCTCAACACCTACCGCGAGGTCCTCGACCGGCTGGTCACCGAGCTGCTGGAGCGGGAGACGCTGAACCAGGCGGAGCTCGCCGAGGTGTTCGCCCCGATCACCAAGCGGGAGCCGCGCGATGTCTGGCTGTCGAGCCCGGACCGCCCCGTGTCCGACCTGCCACCCGTCCGCACGCCCGCGGAGCGCGCGGCCGGCAACGGCGCGGGCGAGGTGCCGCAGGACGAGGCGGCGGCGGCCCGCCCCGAGCACCCGGCCGATCCCGTCGGCGAGGTGCCGCCGGAGGCCCCGGTGGACCCGGGACGGCTCGGCTGATGACCGACGTGCCGCAGGACGTGCCGCTGCCGGGCGAGCCCGAGCCGATGGCCCCGCCCGCGCCGCACTACGACCGGGCGCGCGCCGAGGCCGCCGTGCGCGAGCTGCTGCTCGCCGTGGGGGAGGACCCCGACCGCGACGGCCTGCGGGACACCCCGGCGAGGGTCGCCCGGGCCTACGCGGAGATCTTCGCCGGCCTGTGGCAGGACCCGCGCGAGGTCCTGTCGACGACCTTCGAGCTCGGCCACGAGGAGATGATCCTGGTCAAGGACATCGAGGTGTACTCGACGTGCGAGCACCACCTCGTGCCCTTCCACGGCGTCGCGCACGTGGCCTACATCCCGGGGCCCGACGGTCGCGTCACCGGCCTGTCGAAGATCGCGCGGCTGGTCGACCTGTACGCCCGGCGGCCGCAGGTCCAGGAGCGGCTGACCTCGCAGATCGCCGACACCCTGGTGGAGGTGCTCAAGCCCGGCGGCGTCCTCGTGGTCGTCGAGTGCGAGCACCTCTGCATGTCGATGCGCGGCGTCCGCAAGCCGGGCTCGCGCACCGTCACGTCGGCCGTGCGCGGTCAGCTGCGCAACCCCGCGACGCGCGCCGAGGCGATGAGCCTGATCCTGGGCCGGTGAGACCCACGTGCTGCACCCCGCCCCCCTCCCTGCCGCGCTGACGTCGCTCGACCGCACGCTCGTCATGGGCGTCGTCAACGTCACGCCCGACTCGTTCAGCGACGGCGGCCGGTGGTTCGACCCGGAGCGCGCCGTGGCCCACGGGCTCGAGCTGGTCGCCCAGGGTGCCGATCTCGTCGACGTCGGCGGCGAGTCCACGCGCCCCGGCGCCGCGCGCGTGCCGCTGGCGGAGGAGAGCCGGCGGGTCGTGCCCGTCGTGCGGGCGCTGGCCGCGGCCGGCGTGGTGGTCAGCGTCGACACGACGCGTCCGGAGGTGGCGGCGCAGGCCGTCGAGGCCGGCGCCGTCGTGCTCAACGACGTGAGCGGCGGCCTCGCGGACGCGGGGATGCGTGCCGTCGTCGCCGAGACGGGCGTCGTCTACGTCGCGATGCACTGGCGCGGGCACTCCGACGTCATGGACGGCCTCGCCGGGTACGACGACGTCGTGCGGGACGTCCGCGACGAGCTGGCGCAGCGGCTGGAGGAGCTGGTGGCCGCGGGCGTGTCCCCCGAGCAGGTGGTCCTCGACCCGGGGCTCGGCTTCGCCAAGGCGGGCAGCGACAACTGGCCGCTGCTCGCCCACCTCGACGTGCTGGCGGGGCTCGGGCGACCGCTGCTCGTCGGCGCGTCCCGCAAGCGGTTCCTCGGCCACCTGCTGGCCGGGCCGGACGGCACGCCGGCCCCGCCGCACGCCCGCGACGCGGCGACGG
>JAEWYD010000307.1 GCA_023462275.1 Actinomycetes bacterium | reverse complement strand
ACGTCGCGGCGTCGGCCGGGGTGCACAAGCGCGACCTGTACGGGGCGGCCGTGGCCGCGCGCGGGCAGAGCCCGCGGGCCTGACCCGTCAGGCCTCGGCCGACGGCACCAGGGCCACCCCGCCGGCGGCCATCTCGGCGCGGGCGGCGGCCCCGAGCTCCGGAGTGACCGGGACCGTCAGGTCGGTGAGCACGCGGGTGCGCAGGCCCGCGGCCACGGCGTCGAGCGCGGTGGCCCGGACGCAGTGGGACTCGGCGATGCCGACGACGTCGACCTCCGCCACGCCCGCGCCGGCCAGGATGGCGGCGAGGTCGCGGCCGGCCTCGTCCACGCCCTCGAAGCCCGAGTAGGCGGCCTGGTACTCACCCTTGCGGACCCGCGCGTCGGGCGCGAGGCCCGCGAGGGCGGGGTGCAGCTCGGCCTCCGGGGTACCCGCGACGCCGTGCGGCGGCCAGGTGTCCACGAAGTCGGGCGTCGCGCTGAAGTGGGCGCCGGGGTCCACGTGCCAGTCCTGCGTGGTGACCACGAGGTCGTAGCGGTCGCGGTGCGCGGTGGCGTAGTCCGCGATCGCCTGCGCGACGGCGTTGCCGCCCTCGACGGGCAGCGCACCGCCCTCGCAGAAGGTGGGCTGGACGTCGACGACGAGGAGGGCGCGGCGGCTCATGCGGACAGGGTAGGCACGACGTCGGACGCCTGCGCCCCCGGGCTCGGCGGGGCGGCGACCGGTTGCGCCCGTCCGCCGCCCCGCCGACAGTGAGGCGATGAGGCGGATGATCGTGGTGGCCGCCGCGGGGGCGGCGCTGCTCGCCGCCGCGTGCACGGCCGGCTGCGACGGGCCGTCGGGTGCGAGCGGGGGAAGCCCCACCCTCGCGGTGCCGACCGGGCCGGACGTCACCGGCCGTCCGGTGCCTCCGCCGAGCCTCGAGCCGAGCCCCAGGTCGTCGGCCCCGCCGTTCGGGCCGGGCCCCGCCCTGCCGGCCGCGACGACGGCGGCCCAGGACGTCCTGACGGGGCTGCAGGCGCCGTGGGGCATGGCCTTCCTCCCCGGCGGCGGGGTGCTCGTCACGCTGCGCGACGCCGCGCAGGTGGTGCTGCTCGGCGCGGACGGTGTCCGGACGCTCGGCGGCCCGGGTGCTGAGCAGCTCGCCGCCACCACGCTGCACCGCGGCGAGTCGGGCCTGCTCGGCGTCGCGGTCTCGCCCGACGTGGCCCGCGACCGGCTCGTCTACCTCTACCGGACCGTCGACGGCGGCAACGAGGTGGTGCGCGCGGAGCTCGATCCGGCCGCCGGCACCCTCGGCGACCTGCAGCCCGTGCTGGGCGGGATCCCCGCGGCGAACCATCACGACGGCGGACGCATCGCCTTCGGGCCGGACGGCATGCTCTACGTCGGCACCGGCGACGCGGGGGAGCGGCCCGCGTCGCAGGACCCCGGGTCGCTCGGCGGCAAGATCCTGCGGGTCACGCCCGAGGGCGCGCCGGCACCCGGCAACCCCGTGCCGGGCAGCCCGGTGTGGAGCCTCGGCCACCGCAACGTCCAGGGCCTGGGCTGGGACGCCTCCGGCCGGATGTTCGCCAGCGAGTTCGGCCAGGACACGTGGGACGAGCTCAACGTCATCACGCCCGGCGGCAACTACGGCTGGCCGCAGGTGGAGGGGAGCGGCGGCGGGTCGCGGTTCGTCGACCCCGTGGCGACCTGGGGCACCGACGACGCCTCGCCCAGCGGGATCGCCGTGACCGACGACGCCGTCTACCTCGCCGCGCTGCGGGGCCAGCGGTTGTGGCGGGTGCCCCTGACGACGGGCGGCGTGGGGCAGCCGGTCGTGGCACTCGACGGGCTGGGCCGGCTGCGGGCGGTCGCCGTCGGCCCGGACGGGGCGCTGTGGATCCTCACGAACAACACTGACGGGCGCGGCGACCCGCGCGACGGCGACGACCGGCTGGTGCGGCTCCTCCTGCCATGACCCCGCGCCCGCGGCCCCGACCGCGCCACGTGGCGCGGGTCCGCGAAAGCCGTTGGCGGCGACCCGCCGACGTGCCACAGTCCCGGTCATGGCCTCGCCCGACCCGCACCGACCCGGCCACGTCCCCAGCCGGCTGCCTGGGGGCCTCGTGCTGCGCACGGCACGACCGGCCGACGTCGGGCAGATCGGTGAGCTGCTCGCCCGCCGTGGCGACGAGCACGACGCGCTGGACCACCGGCTCGTCGTCGAGGACCCGGCGGAGGGCTACCGGTCTTGCGGCGTCGTCGTGGACGGCGACCGGGTGGTCAGCACCGCCACCCTGCTGGACGAGACGGTGCGCGTCGGCACCGTCGAGCTGCCGGCGGGCCAGGTCGAGCTGGTGGCCACCGACGAGGCGTATGAGGGCCGCGGGCTCGTCCGGGCGCTCATGGCGTGGGCCCACGCCGAGTCCGCGCGCCGGGGGCACCTGGTGCAGGAGATGGTCGGGATCCCGTACTTCTACCGCCTGTTCGGCTACGAGTACGCGATCGACCAGCCACGGGGGCGCCGCCTGGCGCGCGTGCCCGAGGGCGGCGCCGGCGACCCGGTGCGTCCCGCCACGCCGGCGGACGTCCCCGCGCTGGCGGCCCTGCAGGCCCGGGCCC
>JAEWYD010000306.1 GCA_023462275.1 Actinomycetes bacterium | reverse complement strand
GGCCGGGGCCGTCCGTCCCGCGCGCGGCCGACGGCGCCCGACCGGACCGACCCCGTCGCGCGCCTCCAGCGCACCGTGCTGGAGGCCGTGCTCCAGCAGCCGTCGGCCGTGGAAGCCGCGGTCTTCGACGGCCTGCCCCCGGAGGTGTTCTCGGTGCCGGCGCTGCGTGCCGTGCACGAGGCGATCCGCGCCGCGGGCGGCGTCGGGGGCGTCGCGGCCGCGGGCGGGGACGCCGCGTGGCTGGATCGCGTCCGCGAGGAGGCTGCCGGGCCGGTGGCGGGCATCGTCACCGAGCTCGCGGTCACGCCCCTGCCGGAAGACCGGCCCGACGCTGTCGGGGACTACGTGCGCGGCGTCGTCGGCGGCCTCGTCGACCTGGCCGTGACCAGGCAGATCGCCGACCTGCGCGGGCGGCTGCAGCGGATGGATCCCGAGGGCGACGCCGAGGCGTACCAGGCCGCGTTCGCCGAGCTCGTCGGGCTCGAGGGCCGCCGCCGGGCGCTGCGCGAGCGCGACTGAGGCTCAGCCGAGCAGCCGCACCGCCGGTGCGGTGGTCAGGGTCGCCATGGGCGCCTCGCAGTACTCGCAGGCGAGCGTCCAGGGCGTGGCCTGCCCGCTGCTCACGATCCCGACGCCGCTGCGGTGGTTGCGTCGGCAGAAGTAGCCGAGGGCGAGCCGCAGGGGCGTCGCCTCGGACAGCGGCGCGGCGTCGGCCTCGGTCACCTCGTCGTGGAATGGGGACCACCAGCAGTCGACGACGGCGCGCAGCAGCCGCCGCTCAGCGCGGGCGTCGCACTGCAGCCGCTCGAGGCGGGCGGACGTGCGGTGCGCGGTCGGCGCGACGTCGTCGTCCCCGGCTGCCTCGTGGCCGGCGCCGACCGCGGTGCACGTTGCGGCCGACTCACCCCAGGCGAACACCGTGCTGCGCGCCGTGCGCTCGCACAGGAAGCAGTCCAGGTCGAGCTCGAGGCGCTGCTGCCAGTGCAGGTTGTGCAGCACGTTGCCCTGGGCGGTCCCGGCGACCTCGGCGACGATCTCGACGCTGCGCAGCACGGCGGACCCTTCTTGCACGTGGGGAGGGGAGAGGCGGGTCGGTGCCGCCGAGGGTACTCGACCATGATCGAGTGGTCCGTCCCGTTTCGTCCCGTGGGCGCTCCGGGTGGGGTCAGCTCCGGCTGAGGCCGGGGAGCCCGCGGTCGAGCAGGTCGAGCAGGGTCGCCGTGACCTGGGCGGCCGTGCGTGTCTCGAGCTGCCGGACGGCCGCCGCGACCGCCGCGGCGAGGATCTCGGCGGCCAGCTCCGGGTCCGTGGCGCCGAGGTCGGCGACGGCGCGTCGCAGGGGGTCGTTGAGGCGCGCGTGGATCTCGGCGAGCCGCGCCCGGCACTCCTCCGGGAGCGCGGCGGCGGACGGCATCTCGACGGGCCCGTGGCCCGCCGCCGCGACGGCGATCGCCTCGCGTGCGTAGGCGCGGATGCGCTCCTGCGGGGTGGCCGAGGCGTCGATGGCGGCGTCGAGGCGCTCGGTGGCTTCGCGTGCGGCGTCCTCGACGGCGGCGGCGAGCAGCTGCGCGCTCGAGGGGAAGTACTCGTACACGCTCGAGCGACCGAGGCCGATCCGGGCGGCGACGGCTGCGGGCGTCACGGCTGACGGGCCGCCCTGGGTCAGCAGCTCCCGGGCCGCGGCGACGACGGCCGCGTGGCGGAGCGCGCGGTGCTCCGCCACGGTGGGCGCTTCGATCCTCGGCACCTACCCATTCTCGCTCGTGGCGAACGAAACGCGATACCGACACCAGTGTCGGTATGCTGGACGCCAGGTCCAGGAGAGAGGTCGAGGGATGTCCGAGCAGGTGTCCGACCAGGTACCCGACGTGCCGCCGCAGGGATCGGCGGGGGAGCCCGACGGGGGCGACGGCGCGACGCGGCGGCCGCTCCGGTTCGCCGCCATGGCGACGCTGTCGCTCGGCGTCTCCCTCGTCATCATGGACGCCACGATCGTCAACGTCGCGCTCCCCGTCGTCATCGAGGAGGTGGGCCTCACCGCCTCCGACGCCCAGTGGATGAACGCGGTCTACTCCCTGGTCTTCGCCTCGCTCATGCTCACCGTCGGCCGGATCGGCGACACGTTCGGCCGGAGGCGCCTCTACGCCATCGGCCTCGTGGTCTTCATGCTCGCCAGCCTGGTGGCCGGTCTCGCGGGGTCCGCCGGCGTCCTCGTGGGCGCCCGGGTGGTCCAGGGTCTCGGCGCCGCGATGGTGCTGCCGAGCACGCTCTCGACGTTGAACGCCATGTTCTCCGGGCGGGAGCGCGGCATCGCGTTCGCGATCTGGGGCTCGACGATCGGCGGCATGGCGGCGCTGGGGCCGCTCGTGGGCGGTTGGCTCGCCACCGACGTCTCCTGGCGCTGGGCGTTCTGGCTCAACATCCCGTTCGGCATCCTCACCCTCGTGGGCATCCGCCGGACCCTCGTCGAGACGCGCGACACCAGCCTCGCGCGCGGCCTCGACCTGGGCGGCGTCCTCCTGTCGGCCCTCGGCGTGGGCGGCATCGTGTTCGGCCTCATCGAGGGCCAGTACTACGGCTGGTGGACCCAGGACTCCGGCGCGCTGTCCCCCGTCCCGGTTGCCCTGGTGCTCGGCGCGGTCCTCCTCGCCGCCTTCGTCCCGTACGAGCGGAGCCGGGTGCGGCAGGGGCGGGTCGCGCTCGTCGACCTCGGCCTGCTGCGCATCCCGTCGTTCCGGTACGGCGTCGTCGCCGCGCTCGTGGTGGCGCTCGGTGAGTTCGGCCTGCTGTTCACCCTCCCGCTCCTCCTCGAGGGCGCCCTCGGCTACTCCGCGCTCGGGGCTGGCGCCCTGCTCGTGTGGCTGGCGCTGGGCACGTTCGTGGTCTCCGGCGCGACGCCGCGGCTGACGGCGGCCATGGGCCAGCGGGCGGTCGTCCGCACCGGCCTCTTCCTCGAGACCCTCGCGGTCGGCGTGCTCGCGCTGGTGCTGTCGCGCGACGTGCCCGGGTGGCTGCTGGGGCTCGACCTGTTCGTGTACGGCGTGGGCGTCGGCATGGCGACGGCGCAGCTGACGGCCGTGATCCTCTCCCAGGTGCCCGTGGCGGAGTCCGGGCAGGCGTCCGGCTTCCAGACGACGGTGCGCCAGCTCGGCTCGGCGCTCGGTGTGGCGCTCCTGGGCGGCCTGCTCATCGCCCAGCTGACGACGATGACGAGCGACCGCCTCGCCGCCGACGGGGTGCCCGCGGATCGCCGGGAGCCCGTCGTCACCGCCGTGCACGAGAGCGTCGGCGCCGCGATCCCGGCGCTGGCCGCGAACCCCGCCACGGCACCCGCGGCCGACAGCGCGGCCGGGGCTCTCGTCGACGCCAGCCGGGTGACCACCGGGGTTGCGGCCGGCGTGCTGGCGATCGGTCTGCTCGCGACCCTCGCGCTCCCGTCCGACGCCGGGACGCCGGCCGCGCGCCGTCGGGAGGAGTAGCGCGGGTTCTCACCCCGGGGGTCGCGAGGAAAGGTCCTTGGTCCCGCGCCACCAGGTGGCCCTGGCCTGTCAGTATCGGTGCATGGACGTGCGCGATGGCGCGCACGGTCGACCCAGGAGGTGGACCCGTACATGTCCGAGACAACGGAGACTGTGTGCCACTGGGAAAAGGTCCAGCGCCAGTGGAAGTGGGAGTGGGTCAGCTACAACTGCCACACCACCGGCGTGTTCTGGACCGCTAGCGACCCGGGGGGCTCGACCGAGCTCCTGGAGGACGCGACACTCGCGCACGAGCCGCCCGGCCTCACCCTCGACGTGAGCTTCGGCAGCAGTTGGCAGCCGGTCTCCGGCACCGGTCACAACGTCGTCGTCGACGCGATCGACCTTCCCGCCGGCGAGCAGCCGGTCGGCGAGGGCTGGCGGATGGTCGAGCTCGCCCGCTGAGAGAAGGGACGCGAAGCCCCTGCCCGCGCACGCCGCGGGCGGGGGCTTCGCGCTCGTCGGGGCCTCAGCCCGCGGGCGTCCCGTCCACATGGACGGCCCCAGACGTGGTGGACACCGTCACCGGGTCCTCGGCGTTGGGCGACGCCACCGGCTCCACCACGATGCGGGCCAGGTCAGCGACGTTGCCCTCGGGGTACCGCGGCGAGTAGTAGTCGTACAGGATGACGAAGGTCATCGCCCGGTACGGGTAGCCCACGGCGGCGGGCTCGTCCCACTTCACCCCGTAGTCGACGCGCCCCGTCCCGTTGTCGGCGCAGCCGACCTCGTCGTCGTACAGGGTCACCATGCCGACCTGCACGGTCTCGGTGCTCGGCGCCGGGCGCACCACGAACCGCGCGGCGAGGGGCGTCTCGTAGCCGGCCGTGGTGTTCGTCACCGTCAGCGTCACGGGGATCACCGCGTCGGAGGCGGGGTCGATCCCGCACTGGCCCTCGGCGGAGAATGGCGGCAGGGACTTGCCCGGCGTGGTCGTCCCAGGCTTGATCATCACTTCCTCGGGCCGCCCCGGGTGGGGCTGGGTGGCGGGCTGCACCGGTCCGAGGGTGATCGCGTAGTCGGCCGTGTAGCCGAGGTTCGAGGTGGTCTGCCAGGTCATGGCCGACGCCGCCGCGGCTGGCGCGGCGCCCTGCCGTGCGCTCTCCACCGCGTCCTCGAAGCCCATGTCCCGTGATCCGGCGCAGAGGGCGGTGACCGCGTCCTGTGCGGGGGAGGGCTGGCCCGTCTTGACGCCCTCGAGGGCGATCCACGTGGCGCCGATGGCGGGATCCAGCGACAAGTAGGAAGCGCAGGTCGGCGCCTCACCGTCCAGCGACATGTAGTCGCGCAGCTTGGCGAGCGTGGTGTCGTCGTTGCCGAACCGCTCGCACGCGTAGCTCATGGCTGCTCCGTAGGCGTCCAACCGTGTCCCGTCCTCACGGAACACGACGGGGGAGCCATCCGGTCCGGCGGCCCACATGTCGACGGCGGCCGGGCTGTAGCCCGCACCCGGCTCGTGCCCGTCCACCCGCTGGGTCGCGAGCGTCGTCAGCAGTGCGGCGCTCGCGTCGCCGCACGTTGCGACGGACTCGGCGAGGTTATCGCCCTCCCACGTCCGCCTCGTGGGCTCCGCCTTGGGCGCGTCGTCCGACGACCCACCGCCACTGCCACTGCCGCTGCCGGAGCATCCGGCCAGGACCACGAGCGGCAGGAGCGCCGCCGCCACCCGGTACCTCGCGTGCACTGATCGCATGGGTGCTCCCTTGACGTGTCTGCTGGGCTGCGACAGGAGCGTACGAGGGAGAGACGCGGAGATCGGGGCCCTCGCGGCCTCATTCGTGTCCCCACTTCTGGGGTCGCACCGCGGAGCGGGCGTCCTCCACCGAGGGCGCTCGCTCCGGGGTAGTGGTCGGGGTGGCTAGGGGAGGCCTCAGGCGACGAGTGCGTCCGAGTACGACCCCGCCGCGATGTCCGTGAGCGCGCCCACGCGTCGCGGGTGCCAGCCCAGGGCGAAGCGCGTTCGCGTAGCGGAGACGGCCTGGTCGAGCGCAAGTGCCTCGGCGAACGCCGCACCGAGGGTGGTCGCCGCGTCCGCCGTCGGCCACGGCTCGACCTCGGGGGGTGCGCCCGCGACCGTGGCGGCGGCACGCGCGAGGTCGGCGGCGGGAACGCCGGCCTCCGCGACGCCGTGGAGCACGGCTCCGGGCGCGGCGCGTTCCAGGGCGGCCACGTACAGATCGGCGAGATCGTCGAGGTGCACCATCGGCCACCGGGCGCTCCCGTCGCCGACCACCCGCCCTGTCCCGTGCTCACGGGCCATGTCGACGAGGAGGCGTGGGATGCCACCGCCGCGCCCGTGGACGATTCCGGGCCGCAGGACGACGGGCCTGACGTCGCGCCGGGCCGCGACCGCCGACTCGACCTCGGGGCGCTGTGCCACGAGCTCGATCGGCCGCGTCGGGCTGAGCTCGTCGGCGACGGTCCCGGTGGTGGCTCCGAGCACCCAGACGCCGCTGGTCCAGACCAGGGGGCCGTCCGGTCCCTCGACCGTGCCGGACAAGACGTCGACGAGCTCCTTGTCGGCCGGGGTCGCGGACGCCAGGTGGACGACGCCGTCGACCGGCGGGAGCGTTTGGCGCAGCCCGCTCGGGTCTGCCAGGTCACCCACGACGGGGTCCGCCCCGGCTGGCAGGTCGCGGGATCGGCGCCCGTCACGGACGAGGACCACGAGCTCGTGACCGTGCTCCTGCAGGCGCTCAGCGACGACGCTCCCTACGTACCCCGTCGCACCGGTGAGCAGGATCTTCATGTTCGCCTCCCGAGGTGTTGCGGACTAGAGTCCGTTTCGTGATTCCGGACATTAGCGGACCGCAGTCCGCTTCGCCAGGGGTTGGTCGACGGCAGGTCGTGCCGGTCACGGACCTCGTCCGCCCGCCGTCACCTCGCCGCGCCGACGCAGAGCGCAACCGCGCTCGGGTCCTGGCGGCCGCCGAGGAGCTCTTCGCCGCCCGAGGCGTGCACTCGGTGACGATGGACGACGTGGCGCGGGCGGCCGGGGTGGGCAAGGGGACGCTGTACCGCGGGTTCGGCGACAAGTCGGGGCTTGCGCTCGCGTTGCTCGACGACCGGGTGCGCGACCTGCAGCAGGCGCTGCTCGACGGCCCCGCGCCGCTCGGCCCCGGGGCGCCGCCCGCCGAGCGCCTCGGCGCCTTCGTCGAGGCATATCTGCTCTTCCAGCTCGAGAACCTCGACCTGGTGCTGATGTCCGAGACGGCCGCAGGCCCTGGCAGTCGTCTGACGAAGGGGTCCTACGGGTTCTGGAGCCAGCACCTGACCCTGGTTCTCGAGGCGTGCGGCGCACGTGACGCCCGCCTCCGCGCGGAGGTGCTCCTCGGCGCCCTGGCCGCGGAGCAGCTTCGTCACTGGCTCGCCGTGGGTAGGACGCCCGAGGAGCTGCGCGGCGGGCTCACCCGGCTCGCCCAGGACCTGGTGTGACGGAGGTGCGCTCTCCGTGATGCCGGTCCCGGCAGCGGCCGCTCGGGGTGCCTACAGCGGGTGCAGCAGCCGGCGCACGAACTGCCGCGTGCGCTCCTGGGTCGGTGCGGTGAGCACCTGGCGGGCCGGACCTTGCTCCACGACGCGCCCCTCGTCCACGAACACCACCCGGTGGGCGACCTCACGCGCGAACTGCAGCTCGTGGGTGACCACGACCATCGTCCAGCCCTCCGCGGCGAGGTCGCGCATGAGGACGAGAACGTCCCCGACGAGCTCCGGGTCGAGCGCCGAGGTGGGCTCGTCGAAGAGCAGGAGGTCCGGCCTGAGCGCGAGGGCACGGACGATGCCCACGCGCTGCTGCTGGCCGCCGGAGAGCTGGAACGGGTAGGCGCTGGCGCGGTCCGCGAGCCCGACCCGATCCAGGAGCCGGCGGGCGTCGGCCTCGGCCTCGGCCCTGGGTCGGCGCTGGACGACGACCGGGCCTTCGGTGACGTTCTCCAGCACGGTCTTGTGGGGGAAGAGGTTGTAGTGCTGGAAGACCATGGCCGACCGGTCGCGCAGCGCGTTCAGGGTGCGGCGGTCGGGGCGGCGGGCGAAGTCGACCGCGACGCGGCCGGCGACGGTCACCGTTCCGCCGTCCGCCACCTCGAGGCCGTTCAGGCAGCGCAGCAGGGTGGTCTTGCCGGAGCCCGATGCCCCGATGACCGCGACCACCTCGCCCGCGTGCACGGAGAGGTCGACCGAGCGCAGCACCTCGTGCCCGCCGAAGCTCTTGCGGAGCTCCCGGACGTCCAGCAGCGGTGTTGCGTCAGTGGGGGAGTCCGGTCCCGCGGGTGCGTCAGTGGGCGACATACCTGTCCAGCCTTGTCTCGAGTGCGCCCTGACCGGTGGACAGGACGAGGCAGACGGCCCAGTAGACGACGGCCGCCTCCACGTACAGCAGCATGAATTCCTGGCTGAACGCCGCCACCTTCTGCGCCTCGCGGAAGAGCTCGGTCACGAGGATGAGCGACGCCAGGGACGTGTCCTTCACCAGCGAGATGAAGGTGTTCGACAGGGGCGGCACGGAGACCCGGGCGGCCTGCGGCAGGATGATGCGCCGCAACGCCGTCGGCCGGGCCATCCCGATGACGTAGGCCGCCTCCCACTGACCCTGGGGCACAGAGAGGATGGCCGCCCGCACGACCTCCGCTCCGTAGCCGCCGACGTTGAGCGCGAACGCCACGATGGCGCTCGGCCAGGGATCGATGACGACGCCGAGGCTCGGCAGGCCGTAGAAGACGACGAAGAGCTGGACGAGCAGCGGCGTGCCACGCACGACGGACACGTAGCCGCGCGCCAGGGCCGCGACCGGGCGACGCGGTGAGAGTCGCATGAGGGCGACGGCGACCGCGATCACCATGCCGACGGCGAACGAGACGAGCGCGAGCGGGATCGTCCCGCGGATCGCCCCGCCCACGATGGGGCCGAGCGATCCGCGGACGAGCTCCCAGTCCTCAGCGGTCACGCGTCGCCCTTCGAGACGTCCTCGCCGAAGTACTTCTCCGACAGCTCGGCGAGGGTCCCGTCGGCCGCGAGCGAGGCCAGGGCGTCGTCGACCGCGTCGGCGAGCGTGGTGGAGCCGGCGCGGAAGGCGAAGGCGCTGCGCGAGACGTCCTCGGTCTCGGCCGCGACCTTCAGCCCCTCGGCGCCCGTCTGCTTCTTGTAGTCCAGGAACGTGAGCTTGTCGTTGATCGTGGCGTCGACGCGGCCCTGCTCGACCAGGGCCACGGCCTGCGCCCAGCCCTCGACCGCCTCGATCTGCGCGCCGGCGTCCTCGGCCAGCGTGTACCAGTTGCTCGTCAGCGACTGGGCGGTGGTCTTGCCCGCGAGCGAGTCGAACGACGTGATCGAGGTGTCGTCCTGCGGCACGACGATCACGCCCGGGCTGTAGGTGTACGGCTCGGAGAACGTGTAGGCGTCCTCACGCTCCGGGGTGATCGACACCTGGTTCGCGATGACGTCGAATCGGCCCGCCTCCAGGCCCGCGAAGATCGCGTCCCACTGCGTCTCCTCGAACTGCACGTCGACGCCGAGCTCGTCGGCCACGGCGCGGATCACCTCGACGTCGTAGCCCGTGAGGTCGCCCGAGCCGTCCTCGTGGTAGGAGAAGGGCCGGTACGTGCCCTCGGTGCCGACGACGAACACGCCCGCCTTCTGCACGTCGGCGAGCGACGTGTCCGCGCCGGCGGTGCTGGCCTCGGACGGAGTCGAGCCGCCCGCCTCGTCGGTGCCACCGGACGAGCAGGCCGTGAGAGTCAGGCCGAGTGCGATGAGTGCGGTGGTGGTCAGGCTTCGTCGTGCCGACATGGGTGGGCCTCTCGTGAGATGGCAGACGCCGACGGGCGCCGCGGAGGTGGTGGACCGTGCAGTCGCGCAGGGGGAGGTGCGATCCGACGCGTGGGTCGGCTCAGGGTCGAGGGACGGGCCGCGACGGCGGCGAGGTCAGCTCAACAGGAGCGCGAGGGGCAACAGCACCACGGCACGCAGGCGTGAAGGCCCTGCGTGCTCGGCGTGGTGGTGCGGCGCATGGGTCGATGAAACCACATGTGCGCGGGGTCGCCGGGCGTCGTACCACGTGGACGTGAGCACAGTCGCGCGGCCGGAGGGTCGCCGTCAGAGGGCGTTGAGGAGGTTCGTCATCTCCGTGATCTCGGCGGTCTGCGCGTCGATGATCGACCGGGCGAGCTGCGTCGCGTCGGCGTTCGAGCCGTCCGCGATCTCCGTCTCCGACATCACGATCGCGCCCCGGTGGTGCTCGATCATGAGCTCGAGGAAGCGCTTGTCGAAGGCCGTACCGCTCAGACCCTCGAGGTCGGTCATGGCGGACCGCTGGTCCATCCCGCCCATGTCCATGCCCTCGTGGCCCATGCCGGCCATCTCGGCGTCCTCGGGCTGCTCCTCGCCCCACGAGTCCAGCCAGCCGGACATGAGCTCGATCTCGGGGCCCTGCGCCGCCTCGATGCGCTGCGCGAGCGCCCGGACGTCGTCCGTCGTCGCCTTCTCGCCCGCCAACGTGGCCATCTCGATGGCGCCCTGATGGTGGACGATCATCATCTGCGCGAACTCCGTGTCCGCCCCGTTGTGCTGGGAAGCGGCGTCCGTGGTGGTCGTCCCGGTGGACGTGCTCGGCGAGGCCGCGGGCTCCGCCTCGTCGGCGGAGCCGCTGCACGCAGCGGTGCCGAGGGCGACGGTCGCCGCGAGAGCTGCGGCCGTGATCCATCGCTGGCTCTTCATCTGTGCCTCCCAGGTGGCGCGGGTGTCCGTCGAGTCTCTCCCGGCCGAAGTGAGGTGAGGCTCACCTGTCCATGAAGGTTCGATGAAGGACGGCGCGACGGCGCGAGCGACGGGACGTCGGCTTCAGGGCTTCTTCATCGTTCAGGAGGGCAGGCCTTGACCTGGTCGCCGCAGTCTCGACGCAGGGGCGCCGGAGGGGCGTCCGGGTTCCGGTGACGAGGAGGGCGGCGTGGGCGCCTGCTGCGGACAGCCCGGTCCGGCTGCGTGGTTCGGCGTCGTCGGCGTCGCCGGCGTCGTGGTCGTCGTCCTGGTCGCCATCTGTGTCGTGGTGCGCCTGTTCCCCGGCGCCCCTCAGCGGCCGGACGGGGCGGCTCGGGTCCCTTCATCGAACCTCCACCGAACCGCGATCGGTTGGTCGGGGCTGGCCCAGGAGAGTGCCGGTGTCCGCCTCGTGAAGGAGACCACCGTGACCATCGACACGGCACCGCGGCCGATCCCGGTGACCCTCGTGCACAGCCCCGCCTGCCACTTCTGCGACGACGCCGCGGAGGTGCTGCGGGAGCTCGCGGGGGAGTACGCCATCGACGTCTCCGTCGTCGAGATCGACTCGGCGCTCGGCGCCACGCTCGTGGCGGTCCACCGACCCGCGATGAACCCGCTCGTCGTCGTCGACGGCGTGTTCTTCAGCTCCGGCCGGCTGCCGCGCAAGAAGCTCGTGAAGCTGCTGGAGTCGCGGGGCGCCCGCCGACCCGCACGGGTGGGTGGCTGACATGGGATCGGAGCTCCTGACGACGGGCAGCGTCCTGGCAGCCTTCTTCGCGGGTGGCGTCGCGCTCTTCGCGCCCTGCTGCATCGTCTTCCTGGCCCCGAGCTACCTCGCGGGCGCCGTCAAGAACAGCCGATGGCGGCTGCTCCCGCTGACGTTCCTGTTCGCGGCGGGCCTCGGGCTCGTGCTGATCCCGATCACGCTGGGCATGAGCCTGCTCTCCGGCGCGATCGCCAAGTACCACCAGCCGATCTACTACGCCGGCGGCGCGCTGATGTTCGCCCTCGCCGCCCTGGCGCTGTCCGGCCGGATGTGGTCGCTGCCGTCGGTCCTGCGTGCCCCCGACACCAGCCGGGGCGACTCGGCGAGCTTCTTCGCGCTCGGCGTCTTCTCGGGTATCGCGTCGAGCTGCTGCGCACCGGTGCTCGCCGGCGTGATGACCTTGTCGGTGCTCTCGGGGTCCGCCGCCGGCGGCTTCGTCCTCGGGGTCGCGTACGTGTTCGGCATGGTGTTCCCGCTCTTCGTCATGGCCCTGGTCTGGGACAAGGCGAAGCTGGGGGAGAAGCGGTTCCTGCGGGCGAAGCTCGTGCGGTTCCGCGTCGCCGGGCGCCTCGTCGTGACGAACACCCTGAACATCGGGGTGGCGGTGGCCTTCGCGATCATGGGTGGTTTCATCATCGCGCTCGCCGGCTCCAAGGACATGACGGGTGGCACAGCCGCCCAGGCGTGGGCCAGCGACGTGCTCACGACGACGTTCGCCGGCATCCAGGACTTCCTGAACCCGGTTCCCGAGTGGATCCAAGGCCTGGGCATCCTCGCCCTCGCCGCGGTGTTCGTGTGGGCCACCCTCTCCGACCGCCAGCTGCCCTGGCGGCGGCGCGCCGCCGAACCCGGTGAGCCTTCGGAGCCCGCCGCAACCGACGCCCCCACCTGCCACGCGCCCGCCCAGACCGGCGGCCCCGCCACTGACCAGAAGGACTGAGCGACATGACCTCCGGAACCGCGATCCGCCGTCAGGCCGAGCGGCAGCAGCAGCTCGACGAGATCCGGCACACCCGGCAGACGGCGGCGCGACGGCGTGCGTGGGCGATTCGTTCGCTCTGGCTCGTTGCGTTGCTCGCCATCGGCGGCATCGTCACCGCCGGGCTGCTCTCGGCTCGACCCGAGACGAACAGCACCGCGAGCGCTGCGACGCCCTTCACGCTGCCCCTGAGCACCGGCGGGACGGTGTCGTTGTCCGACTTCGCCGGCAAGCCGGTGATTCTCTACTTCAACGAGGGCGCAGGCTGCGACTCGTGCCTGATCCAGATGGCGAAGATCGAGGAGGAGCCCGGGTTCGCCAAGGCCGGCATCGCTGTCGTGCCCATCGTGATGAACACCGCCGAGCAGATCAACGCCGACCGCGAGCGCCTCGGCGTGAAGACGCCGTTCGCCCTGGACGACGGCACCATCTCCAAGGCCTACGGGACGCTCGGCACTGGGATGCACGAGGGCCTGCCCGGACATGGCTTCGTCCTCATCGACGGCGACGGCGTCCAGCGCTGGTACGGCAACTACCCGTCCATGTGGCTCGACCCGAAGGAGCTTCTGACGATCGCGCTCGACAAGCTCTGACGCTGGCCCGGACATGCGACAGGCCCCGCCGATGGCGGGGCCTGTTGTCGTCTTCCGGGTGTGGCTCCCGCGACTGGACTCGAACCAGTAACCGTCCGATTAACAGTCGGATGCTCTGCCAATTGAGCTACGCGGGATCGTGCGCGGCAATGCTACCCGATGACCGCCCGTGCTCTGGAACGTGGTCGGGCGGCGCCGCGGGTGACCGGCGTCACATCACAGGAGGCCGGCCGCGTCCCGCACCCGGAGCTCGGCCGCGTCGACCGCCGCGGCCGTGGCCGGGTCGTCGAGGTCGACGTCGCCCGTGCCGATGACCTGCGTGAGCATGCCGTCCACAGGGTCGCGGCGCAGGGCCACCCGCACGGAGCGCCCGCGGTCGAGCGGCACGGTCTCGTAGTGCACGAGCGAGGAGTCGACGCACTGGCGGAACACCCGCGGGAACTCCATCGAGCGGTCGTCCGCCAACTGGAGGCGGGCGTCGGGGCCGCCGTCCACCCAGCTCACCTTGAGGACGGCGTCGTCCGCCTCGAGCCGCCCGGCGCTGACGTCGACCCAGGGCCGGCGCACCGGTGTCGCGCCGTCCTCGGCGGGCAGGACGTGCAGCCGGTGCGTCGTCGCCACCGCCCAGCCGTCGGTCAGCTGCGCGCTGGCGAGCACGCGCTCGCGGGGGAGGAGCTCGAGCGTCGAGCGCACGGCGTCGGGCAGGGCGGCACGGCGGGGGAACAGAGCCATGGCGCCCAACCTAACCCGGCGCGCCGCCCGGTTCCGGGCCCAAGGGCCGGGTGTGGCGCGAGGCCGAGGTGCCGGTCCGGGCGCGGGTCAGGCGAGGCCGGCCAGGGCGTGCAGCCGGGCGGCGTC
>JAEWYD010000305.1 GCA_023462275.1 Actinomycetes bacterium | reverse complement strand
GGATCATCCCCGGCCCCGCCCTTACGTCCTCCGCGCCAGCCGTCAGCCGCCCAGCGCCGCGTCCGCCGCCAGCGCCCGCTCCAGGGCGTCCTGCAGACGGTTCTGCGCCTCGCCGTAGGCCGCGAAGTCGTTCTTCGCGAGAGCGGCCTGGCCGTCCTCGATGGCCTTCTTGGCGTCCTGAAGCGCGGTGCTCAGCTGCTCCCGAGCGTCGCCCGGCGCCGTCGTCGGCTCGCTGGTCGGCGGCGTCGTCGGCGTCGCGCTCGGCGTGGCGCTCGGCGCCGTCGTCGGCTCGGTCGTGGGCTCCGCGGTCGCGCCGCCGCCCCCGCCGCCGTCACCAGGCTCGACCGGCGCGTTCGGCACCTCACCGGCGTCCTCCCCGGGCTTGGCCCCGTCCACGCCGGCGTCGCCACCGAACACCTGGTCGAGCGCCTCCTCCAGCGTCGGCGCGAACCCGATGTCGTCACCGAAGGCGACCAGCACCCGCCTCAGCAGCGGGAACCGCGTGCCCTCGGACGACTGGACGTACACCGGCTGCACGTAGAGCAGGCCGCCGCCGACGGGCAACGTCAGCAGGTTGCCGGAGACGACGGTCGAGCCGCCCTGCCGCAGCAGGTTGAGGTAGGAGGACACGTCGGTGTCCGCGGCGAAGTTGTTCTTCACCTGGCCCGGTCCCGGGACCGTCGAGTCGCGCGGCAGCTCGAGCAGCCGCAGCTGCCCGTACCCTTCGCGGCGGACGCCGTCCTGGTTCCCCGGCTCGGCGTCGACGGCGAAGAAGCCCGTCAGCACGTTGCGGTCGGTGTTGCCGCCCGGGATGAAGACCGAGGTCAGCGAGAAGGTCGGCGCCTCCTGGTCCGGCATCCGCAGGGTCAGGTAGTACGGCGGCTGCTTCGTGGTCTCCGCCGACGGGTCCTGCGGCGAGTTCCAGAAGTCCTGGCCGGAGTAGTACTCGGCGGCGGTGTCCACGTGGTACGTCGCGAGGAGCTCGCGCTGCACCTTGAACAGGTCCTCCGGGTAGCGCAGGTGGCTCATCAGGTCGCCGCTGATCTCGCTCATCGGCGTGATGGTGTCCGGGTAGACGTTCTCCCACGCCTTGAGGATCGGGTCCTCCTCGTCCCACGCGTACAGCGTCACCTCGCCCGTGTACGCGTCGACCGTGGCCTTGACCGAGTTCCGGATGTAGTTGATCCGGTCCGGCGCGAGCTGGGCGATGGTGTCACCGCGCGCGGTCAGGGAGTCGGTCGTGATCTGGTCCAGCGTGCGCGACGACGAGTACGGGTAGTGGTCCGACGTCGTGTAGCCGTCGACGATCCACAGCACGCGCCCGTCGACGACGGCGGGGTACACGCGGGTGTCGAGCGTGAGGAAGGGCGCGACCTTCTGGACGCGGTCGCGCGGGTTGCGGTCGTAGAGGATCTGCGAGTCGTCCGTCACGCGGCTGGAGAAGAGGATCTCCTCCGACCCGAACTTGATCGAGTACAGCAGCCGGTTGAACAGCGAGCCGAGGCTCGGGCCGGCCTTGATCTCGGTCGTCGGGAAGGTCGTGTTGACCTGGCCCTTCTCGGCCTTGTCGTTCGGGTAGTCGAGCTCCCACGGGTCCGTGCCCTCGGGCGCGCCGACGATCGAGTAGTCGGCGCTGCGCTGGCCGAAGTAGATGCGCGGCTCGTACTCGCCGAGCGAGCCCTTGGACGGGATGCCGCCCTCGTAGAACGCGGGCTGACCGTCGGGCGCGGTCGTGTTGCCGTACGCGGCGACGACGCCGAAGCCGTGCGTGTAGACGGTGTGGTCGTTGACCCACGTCCGCTGGCCCGCGCTGAGGCCGGACAGGTCGAGCTCGCGGACCCCGATCACGGTGTCGCGCGACTGGCCGTCGATCTGGTACCGGTCCACCGACAGCGTGTCGGGGAAGTTGTAGTACTGCTTGTTCTGCTGCAGCTGCCGGAAGGACGGGCTCACGACGGCCGGGTCGATGAGGCGGATGCTCGCCGTCGTCTCCGCGTCCTGGCGCAGGCCGCCCTGCTCACCGCTGAGGTTCGCGTCGTACTTGGTGACCTTGATGTCGGAGAGGCCGAAGGCCGCGCGCGTCGCGTCGATGTTGTCCTGGATGAACTCGGCCTCGTACTCCTGCGCGTTCGGCTGCACCTGGAACCGCTGCACGACGGCCGGGTAGATGCCGCCGATGGCGATGGCGGAGACGACCATGAGCGCGACGCCGAGGGCCGGCACCCGCCAGGTGCCGCGGATCGCGGCGACGATGAAGAGGATCGCCACGAGGATGGCGACGCCCGCCAGGATCGCCTTCGAGGGCATGACGGCGTTGACGTCGGAGTACGAGGCACCCGCCGCGACGTTGCCGCCGCCGGCGCGCGTGAGCAGCGAGTACCGGTCGAGCCAGTAGTTCGCCGCGATGACCACCATGATCGACGCCGCGATGATGCCCAGCTGCAGGCGCGCGGGGCGCGTGGTCCGCTCCCCCTTGCCGCCGAAGCGCAGACCGCCGTACAGGTAGTGCGTCGCCACGGAGGCGATGCCGGCGATGACACCGACCGCCATGAGGAACGAGACGACGAACCGCAGCGCGGGCAGCGTGAACATGTAGAACGACAGGTCGATCCCGAACTGCGGGTCCTTCACCCCGAAGGACTCGCGCCCGAAGAACAGCAGCACCGTCTTCCACTGGCCGGACGCGGCGATGCCCGCAAAGAACCCGAGCACGGCCGGTGCCGCGATCATGACGAGGCGGCGCAGGGGCTCGATCATCTCGCGGTACTGGTCCAGCGAGGCCTGCTCCGGCGTCGACGGCGCGTAGACGGGCCGCGCGCGGTACGCCAGCGTCATCGCGGCGTAGGTCGCGCCGCCCATGATCAGGAGTCCGCCGAGGAACAGCAGGCCGCGCGTCAGCCACTCGCGCCCCAGCACCTGGCTGAAGCCGAGCGTGTCGTACCAGAGCCACTCGGTCCACAGGTTGGCGGTCACCAGCAGCAGCACGGCGAGGACCACGAGGACGACGAGCGTCGGGCCGAGCGCCCCGCGGCGACGACGCGGCGCGGCGGGCCTGCGCGGCCCGGCGGGCCGTGCGGGGAACGAGAAGGTCACAGCTGATCCCTCGGTGTCGGGTGGCGGCCGCGGGCGCGCGGGCGCGCACCCAGGACCGGGACGAAACGAACAACGCATCCGGTCGGCCTCAGGTTCCCACATCGGGTGCGACGATGGCCCCATGCCCGAAGCGCCGACGCCCACCCACCTGGCCGACGCCGTCCGCGAGATCGAGCGGCACGTCGCCACCGCCGGCTGGGACGCGCCCGTGCGCGTCTTCGCCCTGGTCAGCACGGCGAGCGCGCTCGCCGTCGAGCCGCAGCTGGCCGAGCAGCTGCCGCCGGAGGTCGTCGCCGCGGCCCGCGCCGACGCCCGCCACCTGACCTCGGTCGAGCAGGAGGGCCTGCCCGCCGCGGACAGCCTGGAGGACCTGCTGGCCCAGCTGTCGTGGCCCGACGCCGTGGACGGCGCCGCCGTCGTCGTCGAGCGGGTCGTGCTCCCCTCGGCCGCCGAGGAGGGCATGCCGCAGGACCCGGACGAGGCCCTGACCTACCTCATGTCCCACCCGGACCGGCAGGACGTGCGCCTCGCGGTGGGCGTCCTGCGGTCGGGCGAGTCGTGGTGCGCCGTCCGCACGCGCGCCGACGACTCCGACGACGCCGTCGCCGGGGCGCCGGACCTGGTGCCGGGCCTGGTGGCCGCGGTGGCCGCGACGCTGGAGTAGCGCCGGCCCGCTCCCGTCAGCCGGTCCGGCCCGCTCCCGTCTGATCGGCCCGGCCCGGCCCGATCAGACGGTTGCCTCAGCCCTGCCCGACGACGTCCTCGCAGGTCCGCAGCGTGCCGCCGTCCCCGCGCCCGATGGCCTCGACGGCCTGGCGCGCCTCGTGGAGCGTCGCCACGGCCACCACGTCGAGCCCGCCGGGCTCGTTCCCGACGACGTCGCCGCAGTTCGCGACAGGCGCGAGGAACCACTGCGCGCCGTCGTGACGTGCCCCGAGCATCTTCTGCCGGATGCCCCCGATCTCGCCGACCTCGCCGTCCAGGGCCATGGTGCCCGTGCCCGCGATGACGTTCCCCCCGGTCTCGTCCGGCTGGGTCAGCTCGTTGATGATCCCGAGCGCGAACATCGTGCCGGCGCTCGGCCCGCCCACGTCCTCGATCTGGATCCGCACGTCGACCGGCAGGTGGAACGTGGGGTCGATGAGCACGCCGAGGAGCGCCCGGCCGCTGCGGTCGGCGGTCGTCGTGACGGGCACGACGGTCTCGGCCCCGTCACGCTGCACGGTGACCTGCACGACGGCGCCCGCCGTCACCGCGTCCATGAACGCCGTCAGCTCGGCGTACCCGGGGATCGGCGTCCCGTCGAGGGCGACGAGGACGTCGTCCTTGCGCAGGGCCCCGGCGGCACCGCTGCCGTCGACGGTGTCCGCGATGGTGAGCGTCGCGGGCACGCTGTAGCCGAGCTCCTCGAGCGCCGCGACGGTCGCGTCCTCCTGCGACGTCGTCATCTCCTGCGCGTTGGCGGCGTCGACCTGCTCCTGCGTGACGTCGGGCGGGAAGTAGACCTCCGCGGGCGAGACGGTCTGGGCGCCGTCGAGCCAACCCTCGAGCAGGCGGGGCAGCGTCACGTCGAAGCCCGGGCCGCCGGCGAGCTGGACGGTGGTGAAGCGCAGCTGGCCCTTCGAGTCGTACGACGGCGCGCCGACGACGTCGATGAGGGGCTTGCCCTTCACGTCCCCGAGCGTGTTGAACGTCGGGCCGGGCGACGTGACGGCGTACGGCGTGGGCACCAGCATCGCCACCCCGACCAGCAGCGCGGTCACGGTGACGGAGACCGCGAGGGTGATGGAACGCGCCGTCAGTGGCGGGGCGGGCTCGTTGGTCGCGCCGAGCTCGGCGGCGGGGTCGCTCACCGGGTCATCATCGCGCATGCCACGCAGGCGGCCGCGTGGGACGATCGGCGCAGCGAGATCCACCGCCGGCGCTCGCCGGCGTCGTGTCCTCCCTCTCCGCCCAGAGCGAACCACCCGGCCAGCGCCCCCGAGCGGGACAGCTCGTGGCCTCGCCAGTGGTTACGGTGGAGTCCCACCGGCCTTCAGGAGCGCATCCGATGACCAGTCCGCAGCCCGACGAGGAACCCCGCGCCGAGGGCCCCTGGGACGCCCTTCTCCGCGCGATGCTCGGCCCCGACGCCGACGCGGTCCTGCGCGACCTCTCGGAGCGTGGCCAGCTGCCGGACCTCAGCTCGATCGGCTTCGTCGGCCCCGACGGCGCGCCCCTCGACCTCGACGCGCTCGCGGCGGCCGCGGGCGTCGCGGACGACCCCGAGGCGCTCAGCCAGGTGCTGGGCCAGATCCAGCGCGTGCTGGCGACGTCGGGCGAGGACCCGGTGAACTGGGAGCTCGCGCACGACCTCGCCCGCCAGGTGGCGGTCGCCGAGGGCGACCCGTCGGTGAGTCGGCAGGACACCCGCGACGTCGCCGGCGCGTTCTCCGCGGCCGAGGCGTGGCTCGACGCCGCCACGGACCTGCCCTCCGCGGGCGGGCCGGTGCGGACGTGGTGCCGGTCGGACTGGGTCGAGCACACGATGGCCCGCTGGCGGACGCTCGCCGAACCGGTGGCGGCCTCCGTCGCCGAGGCCCTGGTCGCGGCGCTGCGCACGCAGGCGCCCGACGCCGTGGCGACGTTCGACGCGCAGGGCGTGGACATCGGCGGCCAGATGATGCGCCAGCTCGGCGGGGCCGTGTTCGGCATGCAGGTCGGGCAGGCGGCGGGCACGCTCGCCCGCGAGGTCTTCGGGTCGACGGACATCGGGCTGCCCCTCATCGAGGGCCGCGGCACCGCGCTGGTGCCCCGCAACGTGGCCGACTTCGCCGCCGGCCTCGACGTCCCCGTGGACGAGGTGCGGCTGTTCCTCGCGCTCCGCGAGGCCGCGCACGCACGGCTGTTCACGCACGTCACGTGGCTGCGGTCCTACCTCCTCGGCACCGTCGAGGCCTACGCCCGCGGGATCACGATCGACATGTCGTCCCTGGAGGGGGCGGTCCGGTCGATCGACCCGACGGACCCGCAGGCGCTGCGCGACGCCCTCTCCGAGGGAGTGTTCTCGCTGGACACGACGCCCGAGCAGGACGCCGCGCTCCTCCGCCTCGAAACCGCGCTCGCCCTGGTGGAGGGCTGGGTCGACGAGGTGACGGCGGCGGCCGCGCGGCCGAACCTGCCCCACACGGCGGCCCTGCGCGAGATGATGCGCCGCCGTCGGGCAGCCGGCGGGCCGGCCGAGGACACGTTCGCGACCCTCGTCGGCCTGGAGCTGCGGCCGCGCCGCTCCCGCGACGCCGCCAAGCTGTGGGCGCTCATCGCCGAGGAGGGCGGGCAGACGGCCCGGGAGAAGGTGTGGGACCACCCGGACCTGCTCCCCCGCCCGGAGGACCTGGACGACCCGGCGGGCTACCGCGCCCGCCTCGCCGCCGAAACCACCGAGCACGACGACGTCGACCGCGCCATCGCGGCGATCTTCGGCGAGGAGGAGGCCGGCCCGGCCGCCACCGACGGCCCGCCACCGAAGGACGACACCGACGGCCCGACGTCGGACGCCGCCACCGACGGCCCGCCACCGAAGGACGCGGACGGCTCGAACCCGAAGGACGACACGGACAGCTGAGCCGACGCGCCCACCGCGGCCCCGCGTCAGAACAGCTGACCGGGGGCGTGCGGCGGCTCCGCGTCGGCGTGCGGCGGCTCGGCATTCGCGTCCGGCAGGGCCGGGTCGCCCGGCGCGACGTCGGACGCGAAGGCGAAGCCGTCGAGGAACCCGCGCGCCCGCTCCAGCCGCGGGTACCCGCCGAGCAGGGCCCAGAACTCCGGCCCGTGTCCGGCGCTGAGCAGGTGCGCCAGCTCGTGCAGGAGCACGTAGTCGAGCACCCAGGACGGCATGCCGCGCACGCGGGTGGAGATGCGGATCGCACCCTCGGCGGTGCTGCACGAGCCCCACCGCCGGCCCTGCCGGCTGGACCAGGCGACGCTGCTGGGCCGGGCCAGCCCCCCGAGGTACTCGCGCGACAGCTCCTCGGCCCGCTGCGCGAGGCCCTCGTCCGACGGCCGACGGCGCTGCTCCTTCTGCTCGAGCTGCGCGACCATCCGACGCACCCACTCGCGCTCCTGCCGGCGGGTGAAGCGGTCCGGGATGGCCACCACGAGGCGTCCGCCCTCGCGGAACGCCGTCACGGTCCGCGTCCGCCGCCGGCTTCGGCGCACCTCGACGTCGGGCCCGGCCTCGGGCCCGTGCCCGGCGTCCGGCGCAGGCGGGGTGGGGGGCGGTGCGGGGGTCACGAGGAGCACGGTAACCCGGTCCGACGACGCCCCGGGGCGGCCGCCCCCCGCACGGGGCCCGGGCCGACCGTCCACAGGCCCGACGCCCCGATCGGGCCGCGGACCACGATCAACTGAGCACGGGCCCGCAGGCGCGTCGCGGCCCTTTGCACGGACATCCCACGGGGCGGGCACTACGCTGGCGCGTGCGCGGTGATGCCTGACCGGCCCCCGGTCGGCGCGCACCGACGCCGGCCGGGTCGATCACGTCCGGTGCGCAAGCCTTCTGAACGGAGAGTCCACATGGCCGAGACCTACAAGGGCGAGTTCTACTGTGTGAAGTGCAAGGAGAAGCGCGAGGCAGAGGGCGAGGTCGTCGTCGCCAACGGTCGCAAGATGGCCAAGGGCACCTGCCCCGTGTGCGGCACCAAGCTGAACCGCATCCTCGGCAAGGCCTGAACCCCCGAGACACGACGGAGGGCGGCTCCCCGACGGGAGCCGCCCTCCGCGTGTCTCCAGGCCCCTCCACGCCGGGCGAGCCTGTGGACAACCACCGCGGGAGCCCTGCGGTGGAGCAGTCTTGCCGCCGGAGGTGATCACGTGCGGCTCAAGGAGCGGCTCCCCGTGCTGTGGCAGGCCCCGACCCAGGTGCGCGTCGGGACCGACCCGCGCTGGTCGGTGGTGCTGACCGACCTCAGCCCGTCCGCCGTCCGGGCCCTGACCGGGCTCCCAGCCGGCGCGACGGACCGCCGGATCCGCGCCGCGCTCCAGGCGGAGGGCGCGTCCGAGGCCGAGGCTGCCGACGTCGTCGGGCACCTGCGCGCAGCCCACCTCCTCGCGCGCGGTCCGCTATCGAACCATCCGGACGCGGCCACGCTGGCTCTGGTGGAGGCCGACGGCGAGGTCGAGGGCGTGCTCACGCGGCGTGCTGCCGCCTGCGTCGCGGTCCAGGGCCTCGGCCGCCTCGGCTCCGCTCTCGCCCACACGCTCGCCGTGGGAGGCGTCGGCCACCTGCAGCTCGATGACGCCGCCCCGGTCACGCGCTCCGAGGTCGGGTGGGCGGGCGTCCACGCGACCGACGTCGGCAGGGCCCGCGGCGCCGCGGTCGCCGAAGCCCTCCGGGCCACGGGCGCGGTGGCCGTCGACGGGTTCGGTGCCGACGCCGCCGACCTCGTGGTCCTCGTGGAGCACGGCGTGGCGGACCCCGCCGGCCACCGGGTCCTGGTGACCGACGGCACGCCGCACCTGTCGGTCGTGCTGCGGGAGGCATCCGTCCTCGTCGGCCCCCTCGTGCAGCCGGGCCGCACCCCGTGCCTGCGCTGCCTCGACCTCCACCGCACCGACGCCGACCCGGACTGGCCGGCGATCGCCGCCCAGCTGGCCGTGCGCCACCCCGATGCCGAGGAGACGGCCGTGGCGACGGTCGGCGCGGCCCTCGGCGCGGCCCACACCCTGGCGTTCCTCGACGGGCGGCCGAGCGCGCTGGCGGGCGCGGCACTCGAGGTGCGCCTGCCCGACGTCGTCCCGCGCCTCGTGCGGTGGGGCGCACACCCGGACTGCGGGTGCACGGGCCTCCCCTGACACCCCCGGCCCGAACGGCGTCAAGACGACGAACGGCGGTGACC